>NZ_JBQCUK010000008.1:0-135853 GCF_051963335.1 Neisseria sp. P0004.S004 | reverse complement strand
CGAAACCAGTCAACACCTTTCGCAAAATTATTTTCTGAAATTTAATCACTCCCCTGTTTTAACAGGGTTTTTATTTTTCTAAAAACACCTCAAATCTTCCCTATTCGCTTCCAAAATCCAACCCAGTTCAATACTAAGGCCGTCTGAAAATCATATTTCAGACGGCCTTTTTGTATGGTTTCTATTTATCCAATACGATGCAGGATAATTTCTAAGACAAATTTACTGCCTATATAGGCAAAAATCAGACTGACAAATCCGACAATGGTCCAAACTGCGGCTTTTTTACCTCGCCATGCGGTCATGCTGTGTTTCAACAATAATGCGCCATAAATCAGCCACGACATAATACTGAAGATGGTTTTATGCGTGAAGGTCATGGGTTTGCCGAAAACGGCTTCTGCAAAAAACGTACCGCTGATAACGGAATAGGTCAATAAAATGAAACCTGCCCAAATACCTTGGAACATGAGTTTCTCCAAACTCAATAAAGGCGGCAAAAAGCTGACTAATGCGGAAAAACGGCGTTTGTGCAAATTACGGTTGATTAAAAGGATAAGGATAGCAAATAAGGTAACGATGCCAAACAATCCGTATGCGAGCAATGATGATGCAATGTGCGACAGCGGCAATAAGTCTACGATTTGACGGCCTGTGAAATCTCCCGGGAAAAGGAAACCCAGCAATAAGGTCAATGCGGCACAGGGATACAATAAGAGTTGCACACCGCGCAGACAATAAAAGAAGCTGCCCAAGCAGTACATCATCAGCATCAGCCAGACTATCAGGCTGAGCGAATAACCGAAACCGGTAATCAATACCCTATCCTGCAATACTGGAAACATCAATGCTGCGCCATGTACCAATAATGCGCCACTCAAAATCAGCAGCTCGGTTTTCAGCGGGTAAGATTTATTATTGTGCTTTTTATGTTGCAACCAGGAAAATACGCCCAATCCGGCATACACCAGCATCAGGCAGATTAAGACTATCGGCATAAATATCTTTCTCAATAGATACTATGAACACTTGACGTACGGCCGGCAGGGTTTCAGACGGCCTGTGCTTGTTTGTGTTCTTGAAGCATAACTTCGGACTATCGTGTAAAATAATCCCAATTTTATTTTAACAAAGAATGCCCTGTATTGGGCAGCTATTCTCATTATCAAGGATAAGTATGTTAGACAACCTGACCAACCGCTTCAGCAAGGTACTTAAAAATATTCGCGGCCAATCAACGCTGACCGAAGACAATATTAAAGAAGCCTTGCGCGAGGTTCGTCTTGCCCTGCTGGAAGCCGACGTTGCATTGCCCGTCGTTAAAGAATTCGTCAACACAGTCAAAGAACAGGCCCTCGGTCAAGAAGTCGTCGGCAGCCTGACGCCTGACCAAGCCTTTATCGGCGTGGTTAAACAAGCCTTGATCGAACTGATGGGCAAGGAAAACAAAACGCTGGATTTGTCGGTTTCACCGCCTGCCATCGTTTTGATGGCCGGTTTGCAGGGTGCCGGTAAGACAACAACCGTCGGCAAACTCGCCCGCCTGCTGAAAAACGATCAGAAGAAAAAAGTTTTGGTGGTATCCGCCGACGTTTACCGCCCTGCCGCGATTGAACAGCTGCGTCTGTTGGCCGAACAGGTCGGTGTGGACTTTTTCCCGTCCGATACCAACCAAAAACCGGTTGAGATTGCGACTGCCGCCGTTGATTACGCCAAAAAACATTTTTACGATGTATTGATGGTCGATACCGCCGGCCGTTTGGCAATCGATGAAGAGATGATGAACGAAATCAAAGCGCTTCATGCTGCGGTCAACCCGGTTGAAACTTTGTTCGTCATCGATGCCATGCTGGGTCAGGATGCGGTGAACACTGCTCAGGCATTTAATGAAGCCCTACCGCTGACCGGCGTCGTATTGACCAAGATGGACGGCGATTCTCGCGGCGGTGCAGCATTGTCCGTACGCCATGTAACCGGCAAACCGATTAAATTTATCGGTGTCGGCGAGAAAATCAACGGCCTCGAACCTTTCCACCCCGACCGTCTTGCCAGCCGTATCCTCGGCATGGGCGACGTATTGACCCTGATTGAAGACGTTCAAAAAGGTATTGATGAAGAAGCCGCTGCCAAAATGGCGAAAAAGCTGCAAAAAGGCAAAGGCTTCGACCTCAACGACTTTAAAGAACAAATCCAGCAGATGCGCAATATGGGCGGCTTGGAAAACCTGATGTCGAAAATGCCGGGCGAACTGGGTCAAATATCGAAACAAATCCCCGAAGGCACAGCCGAAAAAGCGATGGGCAAAGTGGAAGCCATCATTAACTCGATGACCCCTAAAGAACGCGCCAACCCCGCCCTGCTCAAAGCCAGCCGCAAACGCCGTATTGCAATGGGTGCGGGTACGACCGTGCAGGAAGTGAACAAATTGCTCAAACAGTTTGAACAAATGCAACAAATGATGAAAATGTTCAGCGGCAACGGCTTGGGCAAACTGATGCGCTTGGCCAAAGGCATGAAGGGAATGAAAGGCATGTTCCCGGGTTTGTAAGCTAATTTGACAGAAAACGCCGTCTGAAAAGTTTCAGACGGCGTTTTGGTTTTGTATTCAGATTTAAAACCAGAAGGCTTTAAGCAACCATCTATTCTATAAATCCTAAATATAAAAGGCCGTCTGAAATCCTATTTTCAGACGGCCTTTACTTATTCAGCCTTCAACTTATTGCGGTTTTTTCTGCTCTTCGCGTACTTTGTCCACCAGTTGGTCAATCGTGGTCATGCCGGACTGCCAGTCTTTAAATTCGACTTGGTATTTGCCGCCGACGATCACGGTCGGTGTGCCGCTGATTTGGAATTTATTGGTCAATTCTTCCATTTGAGCCGCACGCGCTTGGCTTTCAGGCGCTTCAAATGCAGCCAATACTTTTTTGCCGTCAAACGCGGTTTGCTCGGACAACCATTTTTTCAGGGTATCGGTATCGGCCAAGTTGATTTTTTGGTTAACCATCGCATCGAAAATATGGCTGTTGGCTTTATCTGACTCACCGGCCATTTCCACTGCGGCCGCCAAACGTGCCAAAGGTTTCATTTCATCACCCCACACAACATGCTCCCGGCGCATATAGGTATCATCTTTAAACGTTTTGATGTGCTCGCTCAAAACCGGCTCCAAATGGGCGCAATGCGGGCAGAAGTAGCCGAAGAATTCCAATACTTCGATTTTGCCGGCCTGCTGTTGCGGAATCGGGTTGGATAAGACGGTGTAATTGACACCTTCGGTCAATGTGGCAGGGGCTGCCGGGGCGGATGTGCTGCTTTGGGCGCTGTCTGCCGGAACACTGGTTTCCGCCTGTTTGCCGCAAGCGGCCAATGCCAACAGGGTCAATGAAGTCAAGGCTAAGGTTTTCAGTTTCATAGGTATCTCTTTACATTCAAATTAATGGGCGGATTTTATGGCATTTTGTTGGAGGTGTGTTCGATTTGAGTGAAAAAATGTGTTTAGTTTTATTTCAACCTTTATAAAGGCCGTCTGAAATATGGCTTAGATCATAGCCTTATTTTCAGACGGCCTTTGCCTGATTTCATCAGAAACGGTAATTTACCCGGGCGGTATAGCCGCGCGGATTACCCGGCATGGCGTCCGAACGCCAATATTTTTGATTGAGCAGATTGGCTGCGGCAAAGGTAACGTTGACGTTTTTATGGTTCCAGCCGAGCATGGCATCAACTCGGGCAAAGCCGGGAAGCGTGGTGACTTCTTTGTTTCTTGAATCGTAGCCGTAGCGTTTGCCCGTACCGGTTACGCCGATTTCGCCGTAGAGGTTTTCGGTCGGCGTGTAACGGAAGAACAGGTTGCCGGTAACGTTGCTGGTGTTGTCCAAATGGATGCCCACTCGGTCGGGATTTTCCTTGTCTTCAACCACTTTTGCCTGCATCACGCCCAACGATCCGCGCAGATAGAGTTTTTTGGGGATGATTTGTCCGATGGCGGACAGTTCCAAGCCGCGCGAACGGTGTTTGCCGCCGACAGCCCAAGTGTAGGGATCATTTTGCGCGTCGGGACGGTAGCGGATATTGAAGCGTTCGATTTGGTAGGCGGACAATGTAGTGCTGAGGCGGTCGTCCAGCCAACTGCTTTTCACGCCGGTTTCGTATTGGCGGGTGTACTCGGGATCGGCGTTGAACACGGCGGAAGACGAAGTGTCGATGCTCAAATAGCCACTGCGTCCACCATAAGGTGCAAAGCCTTTGTTATATGAGGCGTAGAGCGTGTGGGCAGGCGTTACGTTCCACACTGCGCCGATATTGGGGCTGAACGAATGGCCGCTGTATTGGCGGCTGCTGCCGGTGAGTTTGTTTTCGGAATTAAAGGTGTACTTATCGTAACGGCCGCCGAGGACGAATTTGAGGTCGGGCGTGGCGGAGAAGATATTTTGCACGAAGATGCCGTAGGAGTCGGCTTTGTGGCGGTTTTGGGTGAGGACGGGTTGCAGCCTGCCCGAAGCCGGCCAGCTTGCGCGGTCGTAGGGGTCGATGGAGGCGGAGAAGGAGCGGCTGTAACCCAATGTCGGGTTGCGGTGTTCGCGGCTGTAATCCAAGCCTACGGTCAGGTGGTTTTCAAAACGCCCGATGTTGTAGTCGCCGTTGAGTGTGAAGTTGGACGACAGGGTTTTGTTGTCGGTCTGCTGCCAAGCGTAGTTGCGCTTGATTAGGCTGCCGTTTTCGCTGCCTGCATAGAAATGGTCGAAATCCTGCGCCGCCGTGCGGTGGGCGAGCTGCCATTGGGCGCGCCATTTGTCATTGAAGGCGTATTCAAGGTCGGAACGCCAGACTTGCAGCTTGTCTTTGACAAAATCGTTCGGGTGGGCGAAACCCATGCGGTAAGGCAGTCCGAAGCGGTCGTACACGGACTTGGTCGGACTGCGGTCAGGCGTGCGCTCCACATTGTCGTAGGTGTATTGCCCCGTCCACTTCAAGCCGTTGTCGAGTTTGACGGTAATACTGGGCGAAACCATGACGTTTTTGCTGTCTATGCCGCTGCGGAACGAATTGGCGCGCCCGACTTCGCCGGTGAGGCGGATGGCGACGTTTTTGTTCAGCACTTCGTTGATGTCCATATTCAGGCTGCGGTTTGCCCACGAGCCGTAAACCGCACCGATGTTGCGGCTTTGTTTAAAGTTGGCATATTTGCTGACCATATTGATGACGCCGCCGCCGTTGGTGCGGCCGTAAAGCACGGAAGACGGGCCTTTCAGGATTTCCACGCGCTCGATGTTGGCGGTGCTGCGGCGGACCTGCCCGCTTTCGCGCACGCCGTCGCGGTAAATATCGGATGCGTCGGCTTGAAAACCGCGCAGGAAAATGCTTTCGCCGCGCATATCGTAGGCAGCGTCAATGCCGGCGTTGCCTTCGAGGATGGAACTCAAATC
This sequence comes from Neisseria sp. P0004.S004, assembly GCF_051963335.1. NCBI lineage: Bacteria > Pseudomonadati > Pseudomonadota > Betaproteobacteria > Neisseriales > Neisseriaceae > Neisseria > Neisseria sp. P0004.S004. The sequence goes on along the minus strand of NZ_JBQCUK010000008.1, from coordinate 130,427 downwards.
GTTCGTGCCGTAGTTTTTGTTTTTCTGGATGTTGAGCGTATCGACGGTTTGCGGCGTTTCTTTGATGAGCTGTCCGTTGCGGGTAACGGCGGCTTCGTCATAGTTGATGTAGCCTTTGAGTACGCTGGTGTCGGACTGCCCAACCACGGTAACAGTGGGCAGGGTGGCGGTGTAATGTTCACCATTATCCTGCGTATCGGCGGCGGCAGCAGGGAAGGAAGCGATAATCAGCGTGGGTAATAAAGCCAAATGAAATGGTATTTGCATTTTTATACTCAATTTAACAAAACAACCGAATTATATTGCCTCATAAAGAAATGAGAATAGTTTCTTTTAATTATATTTAACATGATATTTGTAAACAAAGGCCGTCTGAAACACATATCGGTTTCAGACGGCCTTTGTTTATTAATAGACATTTCTAAACTACTTACTCAACAGCATTTCCTGCATCAGCTTCATGCCCCATTGCCAGCCGCCGAGTGCGCCGTTTAACTGGCCGGAATGCGGCGATTGAAGCAGGCGCGCCTGCCAGCGTTCGGCCTGTTCTTGCGCCCAATCGCATGGCGTGCCGTTTGTTTCGGCGATGACCAACGCCGTACGACAAGGGCAGCGGACGCGTTGGAACGTATGGATTTCGTCTTCGGGAAAAGCCTCGGGACGCGGCGAGACCAAAATAATATTGGTCAGGCGTTTTTGCGTCAGGATGTCGGCTTGGTACAGCCATGCCAAAAATGCAGACACACCAACACCATGAGCCACGACGGCAATATTTCTACTGACGATATGCTCAAAGGCCGTCTGAATGGCGTGTTGCCATTCTAAAATGGTTTGCCGCCCATCGGCTTCGGCGGTTTGAACAATCGGATAGCTGACCGCCCAGCGGTCTATCCACATTTCCGCTTCATCCGCATCGCGTATCAGAAACAAAGCCATTTCTTCGAGTTCGAAGCTCTGCATTTCAGACGGCCTATTTGAGTAAGTCGTTGAGTGTAAATGCGATCAACAAGGCGGCTGGCACGCTGAGAATGGCACAAGTCGCCAGACAAAGTACGATGTTGGCAATCAGCCGCCAGCCCTTCCAAGCAAAGCACTTGGCCGCAATCAGCAGGCAAGGCAATGAAAACAGCAGCCACACCAACGCCCAAGTCGGATTGGCCTTGGTCGGCGCAACCCAGCCGGACATCCGCGCCAGCATAAATATTGCCCACACCAGCATGGGCAGCACAAATGCCGCCACAACCCAAACCGCACCTACGCCGGTTTTACTGTTTATATTCCAGTCGTACTTACCAAAAAACTTATTCGGCAACATAGTCATACTCCACAACTAAAGGGGCGTGATCTGAGAATTTTTCATCTTTATAAACATGTGCGGAAACAGCTTTGGCGGCCAGCTCCGGCGTAACCATCTGATAATCGATACGCCACCCGACATCTTTCGCATACGCTTGTCCGCGGTTGCTCCACCATGTATAGCCCGGCACATCGGGATAAAGTGTGCGCCACATATCCGTCCAACCGAGTTTGTGGATGACCTTGCCTATCCATTCGCGCTCTTCAGGCAGGAAGCCCGAATTTTTCTGATTGCCCTTCCAGTTTTTCAAGTCGATGTTTTGGTGGGCAATATTCCAGTCGCCGCAGACAACGATGTCGCGTCCTTCGTTTTTCATGGCTTCGAGCATGGGATAGAACGCATCCAAAAAGCGGTATTTCACTTGTTGGCGCTCTTCCGCGCTGCTGCCGCTGGGCAGATACAGCGAAATTACCGACAACTTGCCGAAATCGCAACGGACAAAACGGCCTTCCTTGTCAAATTCTTCAATGCCCATGCCGATTTGCACATTGTCGGGTTTGCGTTTGCTGTACACCGCCACGCCACTGTAACCGCGCTTTTCGGCGCAATGCCAGTAGCCGTGCATACCGTGCGGATTTTTCATATCGTCCGACAGATCGGCTTCTTGAGCTTTCAGTTCCTGCACGCAGACAATGTCCGCGCCCGATGCGGCGATGTATTCGTAAAAACCTTTTTTATAGGCGGAGCGGATGCCGTTGACGTTGGCAGAGATGATTTTCAACATAAGATTTGAGTGATGTTTAAAAACGGATAATATAGGATTGAAGTTTTCAGACGGCCTGCAAGTCATAAACAAATACTTTGGAATTGCGGCCGTTGGCATTGTATTCCTGCCGGCGTTCGGCAGGCAGATCATCGGCCGAGGCCGTCTGAAAGCCCCGTTCGACAAACCATTCACCCGTGTGCGTGGATAAGGCGAAAAGCGTTTTGATATTTAAGGCGCGCGCTTTTTGGAATAAATGTTCCAACAGCAATTCGCCGTAGCCGCCGTCACGCGCTTCGGGCGACACCACCAGGCAGGCCAATTCGCCGCAGTCCGGCTCGGCAAAGGTTTTCAACGCCACGCAGCCGTAAATGTTTTGATCGTGTTCCAATACGGAAAAACTGGAAATATGGTTTTCCAAATACTCGCGGCTGCGGTGTAACAAGATGCCTTGTTCCGCCAGCGGACGGATTAAGGCGATGATGTGCGGAATGTCGTCGCTGCGTGCCTGACGGATGGAAACAAACGGCTCACGGGCAATAGATGTACCACTGCCCTCGCGGGTAAACAGCTCGCGCAACAGGCTGCCGTCTTCACGGCCGTTGAGAATCTGCACCCGCGATACGCCGTTTTCCAACGCGCCTACCGCCGCATGCAGCAAATCGGCCGGCACATCGTGATTGTCGTGTATCAGCTCCTGCACTTCGCCGACAGACAAAGTATTGGCCAACGAGCCGTCAGCACGACGAATACCGGCTTCTTCGGTCAAGAAAACCAGTTTCTCCGCCTGCAAAGCCATGGCCACTTCCTGAGCGGTTTCGCACATGCTCAGATTGAAGGTTTTGCCGCTGTACGAATGTCCCAAAGGGCTGATAAGCACCACCGCGCCGCTATCCAAGCGCAAACGGATTTCTTCCGCGTCAATTTTGCGGACGGTACCGGTATAGCCCATGTCCACGCCGTCGATAACGCCCAACGGACGGGCGGTAATAAAGTTGCCGCACGCAATAACCGGCGGTTTGCTCCGTTGCTGTGCGGATACGCTGCTGAACAAGGCGGCTTCGACATCGCTGCGGATAATTCCCGCCACCTGCTTCACTTCCATCAGGGTTGCTTCATCGGTAATCCGTCGGCTGCCGCTGTATTTCGGAACAAAATTCCGACCCGAAGCCAATTTGTCGAGCAAATGCCGCGAACCGTGCACCAAGACCAAACGCAAGCCCAAGCTGGCCAACAGATTCAAATCTGCGGCCAAACGGATCAGGGTTTCGCCTTCCAACAGGCTGTCGGTCACGCCGACCACCATGGTTTTGCCGCGCAAATATTGAATATAGGGCGCGGCTTCGCGAAAGCTGGCAACAAAATGGGCGATGTTACTCATAGCAGGGCAAGATAAAAGAGTTGCATAATCAAAACCGTCAGCGCAATCAACGATGCCAACGTCCAGTTGAAACCGTCCTTGCGCGTTTTGACCGCCGCCTGCTCTTCCGCCTTGGGCTCTTCCTTGAGCGCGCTATTGAGCAAATCGGAAATTTCTTTGCGCGAGAGTTTGGAATGCTTGAGGATTTGCGCGCCGATGTTATGCACGAGGCGCACATCCGTTACCGCTACAGGCAGATGAGCCGGATCGGCCGGCAGGTTGCCCGACAGATAATCCTTGGCCTTAAACATCCCCGAACAACGCGTGCAGACCACAAAACCCTGCGCCACGTTCAACTGGGCATCTTTCACCCAATGCGGCGTTTTACAATGAGGACAAGAACAAGCAGGCATGAGTATTTTCCGTAAGTGTATTGAATCAAAAATATATTTTAGCCAATGTTTCAGGCCGTCTGAAAACTGTTTCAGACGACCTGAGCATGATGTTATGGTTTAAACCGCGCCGTAACGTTCGCGATAGGCTTTGACCGGCTCAAAGAAGCCGCCAAATTCGGCATTGTTTTGCAAGAGCGTGAACAAGTCGTTCAGGTTGGCAATCGAAACCACCGGCAGGCCGTATTGTTTTTCCACTTCCTGCACCGCCGACAATTCGCCCGTGCCTTTTTCCATGCGGTCGAGCGCAATGGCCACTGCGGCAGGCGTTGCGCCTTCGGCCTCAATCAGTTTGACCGACTCGCGCACGGATGTACCGGCGGAAATCACATCATCGATAATCAGCACGCGGCCTTTCAAAGGCGCACCCACCAACACACCGCCCTCGCCGTGGTCTTTGGCTTCTTTGCGGTTGTAGGCAAACGGTACGTTTACGCCTTTCTCCGCCAACATCATCGCTGTTGCCGCCGCCAAAATAATGCCTTTATAGGCTGGGCCGAACAGCATATCGAACTTCACGCCGCTGGCAATAATGGCCTCGGCGTAAAACTTCGCCAGCTGCAAAGTCGATGCGCCGTCATTGAACAAACCGGCATTGAAAAAATAAGGCGACTGACGGCCGGCCTTGGTCGTAAATTCGCCAAATTTCAACACGTTTTGTGCCAAAGCGAATTTGAGGAAGTCTTGACGGAAATCGGACATTTGGGTTCTCCCGAAAGATGTTGATTTATCAAAGAAACGATTATAAAGGATTCATGCGGAAAAATCAGGCCGTCTGAAAAACGGGTTCGCCCCGCTTTTAACCGACTTGCCCTATTCCTTTTCAAACCGACAAGGCGGCATTACCGTCTTATCCCGGTAATCAAAACGGATTATTCCCGATGATAAGGATGGTTGTGCAAAATCGAAACGGCACGATAAAGCTGCTCGGTCAGCAAAACGCGCACCATGCCATGCGGCAGGGTCAGGCTGGAAAGGCGCATCATCATGTTTGCCTGCTGTTTCAAACGGTCGGTCATGCCGTCTGCGCCGCCAATAATAAAGCAAACGTGTTCGCCGTTTTGCTGCCAACTTTTCAAATGTTGCGCCAATTCGACCGAAGTCGGCGCTTTGCCGCGTTCGTCCAATACCACCCAAAATGCGCCCTGCGGTATGGCTTCCAGCAGGCGTTTTTCTTCAGCCGCCATGCCCTGAGCCGCATTCACACCCGCGCCGCGTTTTTCCGGCTTGATTTCTTTCAACGCATAATTGACATCGCGCCCGAAGCGTTTGGCGTACTCGCCGACGGCTTCATCGACCCAACGCGGCATTTTCGTGCCGACAGCCAAGACGGTGATATTCATGGGGTATCCTTTGTTATCGAATTGTCGGTTGGACATTATGGTCAAGCAAGTTCTCAACCTTTTCAAACCATGAGCCAATGCCCACACAACCGACTGAAAATAAAAGGCCGTCTGAAAGCCGAATGTATCCCGTTCGGCTGTTTCAGACGGCCTTTCAATGATTAGCAGTGAACCAGCGTACCTTCGTTTTCGCCGGTTACCACGCGTTTGAGCGAGCCTTCTTTAGCAATGCCGAAGACCACGATATTGAGTTTGCGTTCGCGGCAGAGGGCGAAGGCGGTGGCATCCATCACTTTGAGGTTTTTCAACAAGGCTTCGTCAAAAGTAATGGTTTCGTAGCGTGTTGCTGATGGATCTTTTTTCGGGTCTGCGGTGTACACGCCGTCGACGTTGGTGGCTTTGAGCATCACGTCGCAGTTCATTTCCGCACCGCGCAATGCGGCGGCAGTGTCGGTTGTGAAGAACGGATTACCGGTACCGGCAGCGAAAATCACGACTTTGCCTTCTTCCAAATATTGAATGGCTTTAGGACGGGCGTAAGTTTCAGCGATTTGCTGCATAGACAGTGCGGATTGTACGCGCGCTTTGATGCCCAAGGTTTCAAATGCGTCTTTGAGTGCCAAGGCGTTCATCACAGTTGCCATCATGCCCATGTAGTCGGCAGTGGCGCGGTCCATGCTGCCTGCTTGTGCAGATACGCCGCGGAAAATGTTACCGCCGCCGACAACGATACCGACTTGCACGCCCATTCTCACGATTTCGGCAATTTCGCCGACAGTTTGAACGATGGTATCGTGATTGATGCCGAATGGATCAGAGCCCATCAGGGATTCGCCGGAGAGTTTCAGTAATACGCGTTTGTATTTGATTTGCTGTGTCATGGGATACCTTGCTTTCTTGAATGTCGTCGGTCGGGGGGCGGGCCGTCTGAATTTTCAAACGGTCGGAATATTAATGATAGGGTGTGTCGGTTTATTATTGTTTTGGTTTTCAGACGGCCTGAATATTCGGCCGTCTTAAATTAGGTACCGTAAACGGTTTTCTCAAAAAAAAGCACCCTGATTCGTTTGGAATCCAGGTGCTTTCTTTTTCATAAATGCCTTACACTTTAGCAGCGGCAGCAACTTCAGCCGCGTAGTCAACAACGGCTTTCTCGATACCGTCGCCTACTTTATAGCGTACAAAGCTGATCACTTCAGTGCCGTTTTCTTTAGCGAATTGGGCAACAGTTTGGTCAGGGTTCATCACGAATGCTTGGCCGTTCAGAGTGATTTCAGCCAAGAATTTGCGGATACGGCCTTCAACCATTTTAGCGGCGATTTCGGCAGGTTTGCCGGAAGCAATGGCTTGCTCGGTGTAGATGTGGCGTTCTTTTTCGATGGTTTCGGCATCCACTTCGGCTTCAGATACGCATTGAGGTTTGGCGGCAACGATGTGCATACCGATTTTGCGTGCTACGTCTTCAGAGCCTTTGTACTCAACCAATACGCCTTCGGTAGCCAAAGCACCGTGGATGTAGGCAACCAGTTGGTTGGCAGTGTCGATCACTTGGAAGCGGCGAACAGACATGTTTTCGCCCAATTTCGCGATGATGGCTTTACGTTCTGCTTCAACCAGTTCGCTCAGTTCTTCAACGGTAGCCGGTTTTTTCTCGGCAGCAGTTTTCGCAACGAAGCTGGCAAATTCTACGAAGCCCGCGTCTTTGGCAACGAAGTCGGTTTCGCAGTTTACTTCAACCAATGCGCCGACATTGCCGTTGATCGCATAAGCCAATACGCCTTCGGCAGCAGTACGGCCGGCCAGTTTACCAGCTTTCGCACCGGATTTAATACGCAGGATTTCTTCGGCTTTGTCGAAGTTGCCTTCGGCTTCAACCAAGGCTTTTTTGCATTCCATCATGCCCAAGCCGGTAGCGGCGCGCAGGTCGGCAACCATTTTTGCAGTAATTTCTGCCATTTTGAATCTCCTAGATTTTTGGGAACACGGCCATTTGCCGTGTTTGGAAATAGTGGCCGTCTGAAACGGATTTCAGAACGGGATTTGAGAAAAGGGGCATAACGCCCCTCTTCTGTGTACCGAATTACTCGGCAGCAGCTTCTTGGGCAGCAGCTACAGTTTCTTGCAGCGCTTGGTTTTTGCCTTCCAAAACTGCGTCGGCGATGCCGCGGCAGTACAGGCGGATGGCTTTGGCGGAGTCATCGTTACCAGGGATAACGTATTTCACGCCATCAGGGCTGTTGTTGGTATCGACTACGGCGATAACAGGGATGCCCAGTTTTTCAGCCTCAACCAGAGTACCTTTTTGGTAGCCGGTATCGATAACGAAAATCGCGTCAGGCAGGCCTTTCATGTTTTTGATACCGCCCAAAGAACGTTCCAGTTTTTCAACGTCGCGTTGCATTTCCAGAATTTCTTTTTTGTTGAAACCGCCTTCAGCAGCGTTTTCCAGGGCGGCAGTTTTTTCTTCCAGGCGTTTGATGGATTGCTTAACGGTTTTGTAGTTGGTCAGCATACCGCCCAACCAACGGTGATCAACGAAAGGCATACCGGCACGGGTAGCTTCTTCGCGGATGATGTCGCGGGCTTGGCGTTTGGTACCTACGAACAATACTGTACCTTTGTTGGCAACCAGACGGCGTACGGCTTCTTGCGCCTCTTGGAACATCGGCAGGGTTTTTTCCAAGTTTACGATATGGATTTTGTTGCGCGCACCGAAAATGTATTGAGCCATTTTCGGGTTCCAGAAACGGGTTTGGTGACCGAAGTGAACACCGGCTTCAATCATCTGACGCATAGTAATTTGAGACATGTTATTTCCTTGAAAGGGTTAAAGAGCACACATTCAATCGCATAGAACTTGATAGGCGGCGCCTATTGTCAAGCACCCTTCGGCGAAAGTGGGCATAAGTTTTAAAAAAATAAAAGCGTGTTTCCGAAATGGAAAACTGACGGATTATAGCGGATAAGAGGCCGTCTGAAAAGGGATTTTATACCTTCCCGTCCTGTTTTTCATCCGCCTGTACCGCCTTTGGGCGGGCCACCTCAAACTCCGCCTGCTCCTGCCGTTTCATCAGGCGGTTGCGGCGGCGGATGGTCACGACAAAGACCGTAAACACAGTGGGCAACACTGCCCAAAAAACCAAATAAATCAACGCGCGCGCAATACTCGGCTGCGCGGCGGAAAACATCACGGCAACAAAAAGATAGCCGATGGCGACAATGTGCCACATCGTGTGCGTCCTGTTTGAATGTTAACAAAATCGTTATAATCGCAACATTCTACCGCAATCCCGAAAGGCCGTCTGAAAATGAGGAATCCCGAAAAATCGGCACTACGCAAACAGTTCCGCCGCGCACGCGCCCAAATGAGCGCCGACGAGCGGAACGCCGCCACCGAAACCATCAACCGCCTGCTCAAGCCCTACATCAAAAAAGGACGGAAAATCGGCGTGTATTGGCCGATGGGCAAGGAATTGCGATTGGACGGCTTTGTCCGTGCCGCACAAAAGCGCGGCGCAAAACTCTACCTACCCTATATCGAACCGAACACGCGGCGGATGTGGTTCACCCCCTACCCTGCCGACGGCGCCAAACAAGAACGCAAACGCGGCCGCGCCAAATTGCACGTCCCCCAATTCACCGGCAAAAAAATCCGCGTCCACCAACTCGGCCTGCTGCTGGTCCCCATCGTCGGCATCGACAAACGCGGCTACCGCCTCGGACAGGCCGGTGGCTATTACGACGCCACCCTCTCCGCCACGAAATACCGCCTGCAAACCCAAACCCTAGGCGTAGGCTTCGGCTGCCAACTGACCGACACCCTACCGACCGAACCCCACGACCTGCCGCTGGACGGGTTTGTATCGGAGTCGGGCGTGCTGATGTTCAAACATCATTAATCAATAGCTTTCAGAAGACCTCAGAGATGCCGTCCGTTAAGACACTATAAAAGGTCGTCTGAAAACTCAAACTATCAAATACAAAGGAAACCTCCATGACTGATTTCTCATCCACTCCCGTTTTATCCTTCGACCGCGTCCGTCTCGAACCTTTAACAACGGCACACGAAGCCAGTTTGCGCGAAGCAGTTTGCGACGGCGAAGTTTGGAAGCTGAACGTAACCACCGCGCCCGAACCCCACCAAGTAGCTGACTATATCCGCACCGCCATACAAACCCGCCTCGCCTTTGCCGTCATCGACGAAGACACGGGAAAAATTGTTGGCTCGACTTCGCTTTACCACATCGACCCCGCCATCCCACGCCTCTACATCGGTTTCACATGGTATGCCCTGTCGGCACAGCGCACGCGCATCAATACTGCCTGCAAAATCATGTTGCTCGACTACGTTTTCGACACTTTAAACTGCCGTTGCGTCTGCTGGCAGACCGACAACCTCAACACCGCCTCCCAACGTGCCATCGAACGCTTGGGCGCACACCAAGACGGCATCTTGCGCTGCCACAAGCTGCGGAAAGACGGCAGCGTGCGCGATACGGTTGAATACAGCCTGCTGCGTGAGGAATGGCCGCAGGCAAGGGTAAAACTGCTCGAAAAAGCGGCAGCTTATGACGCGTCCTGAAAAAACGTTTTCTTCTTCATTTTTTCATCAGAATACGCCCATCTTGCTGACAATCCGAACTCTTTAAAAAATTAATGAAATAAGGTGCAACACCATCAATCCCCTGATAAATAAAGGCCGTCTGAAAGTTTCAGACGGCCTTTATTCGGATTAAACCTCACTTGGCATCTTTAAACCCGCGTTTCAAATGCACCATCAGCAATGCGACGGCGGCAGGGGTTACGCCGGAAATGCGGCTGGCTTGACCGACGATTTCGGGTTTGTGCTGGTTGAGCTTTTGCTGCACTTCTGCCGACAAACCTTTGACTTTGCTGTAATCGATATCCTCGGGCAGCTTTAAGGTTTCGATATCGCGGCGGCTGTCGATTTCTTCGTTTTGGCGGTCGATATAGCCTTGGTATTTGACTTGGATTTCGACTTGCTCAATCACGTTTTCAGGCAGCCTGCACTGGCCGAATGTCAAACGGACTAAGGCGGTTGAAGAAGCCCTCAACCGCTGGACGAGAAAAGCATTGGATGATGAGATGTCGGGTGATTTGTTTTTAGTGGCGCTCGCCAATAGCATTTAAGCATTGCGCTTGAATTGCGAATACAAGGGCATCACAAATCGTTCATCAATAACCTTTCTGATTTAAATAGCGGTATTGGTTGCAGCCTTCTTGAACTCCACCATCACATGCTTTGCCGAACCATTCCTTGCTAAGATTAAAGTCTTGGCGCACGCCTTGTCCGTTGTAGTACATCAGACCCAAATTATATTGGGCTTCAGCATGTCCCTGTTCCGTCGCTTTGCGATACCATCCGAGTGCTTCGGCATGGTCTTGGCGCACACCTTGTCCGTTGTGATACATCCCACCCAAATGATATTGGGCTTCGGCATACCCCTGTTCCGCTGCTTTACGATACCATCTGACTGCTTCGGCATAGTCTTGGCGCACACCGCGTCCGTTTTCATACAGCAAACCTAGATTATATTGAGTTACGGCATTTCCCTGTTCCGCCGCTTTGCGATACCATCTGACCGCTTCGGCATCATCTTGGCGTACACCAAGTCCATTGCCATACATTGCCCCCAGATTAATTTGGGCTTCAGCATGTCCCTGCTCCGCCGCTTGGCGAAACCATCTGAGCGCTTCGGCATAGTCTTGGTGCACGCCAGATCCGGTGTAATACATCATACCCAGATTATTCTGGGCTGCGGCAACCCTTTGTTCTGCCGCTTGGCGAAACCATCTGAGCGCTTCGGCATAGTCATGGTGCACGCCAGATCCAGTGTAATACATCATACCCAGATTATATTGTGCTTCGGCAACCCCCTGTTCCGCCAACTGCAGGGTTTGCCGGAAATCCGATGCGTCATCCGCCCACACTGCCTGATTCAAACCCAAAGCCAGCAATGCGGCTGCCAGTAATTTTGTAGAATGTTTCATTTTGATTTTCCTATAGTTTTAAAAACGTTCATGTATGGGCGCGTGGTATGTGCTCGAAATCTTCATACCGTCTGAAAAACGGATTTCATTCCTCTTGTTTCATGACGGCTATTTGTGTGCAGCCTGCACTTTCAAGCAGCCTACTTCGCCCCCTTAAACCCACGTTTCAAATGCACCATCAGCAACGCCACCGCCGCAGGGGTTACGCCGGAAATTCGGCTTGCCTGTCCAACGGTTTCGGGTTTGTGCTGGTTGAGCTTTTGCTGCACTTCGGCGGATAAACCTTTGACTTTGCTGTAATCGATGTCGTCGGGCAGCTTTAAGGTTTCGATGTCGCGGCGGCTGTCGATTTCTTCGTTTTGGCGGTCGATATAGCCTTGGTATTTGACTTGGATTTCGACTTGTTCGACCACGCTGTCGGCAAGTGCGGTTTCAGGTTGTGCGTCGGGCAGGGTCATCAGCGCGGCGTAGTCGAGGTTCGGGCGGCGCAGGAGGTCGTGCAGGTTGGCTTCGCGGCTGAGTTTTTGGCCGAATACGCGCAGCTGCTCTTCTTCGGCGAGTTTTTGCGGCGTATACCACGTTGTTTTCAAACGTTGGATTTCGCGTTCGATGGCTTCGCGTTTTTCGTTGAACATGCGCCATTGTTCTTCACCCACCAAGCCGATTTTGTAGCCGTCTTCGGTCAGACGCATGTCGGCGTTGTCTTCCCTGAGTTGCAGGCGGTATTCGGCGCGGCTGGTGAACATGCGGTAGGGTTCGTTCACGCCTTTGGTGATGAGGTCGTCCACCAATACGCCGAGATAGGCTTGTTCGCGGCGCAGCAGGAGCGGGGCTTGTTCGCGGACGTATTGCACGGCGTTTGCGCCTGCAAGCAGGCCTTGTGCGGCGGCTTCTTCGTAGCCGGTCGTGCCGTTGATTTGTCCGGCGAAAAAGAGGCCTTGGATGGTTTTGGTTTCGAGGCTGGCTTTGAGGTTGCGCGGGTCGAAGTAGTCGTATTCGATGGCGTAGCCGGGGCGCAGGATATGGGCGTTTTCAAGGCCCTTCATGCTGCGCACGAGTTGGATTTGAATGTCGAACGGCAGGCTGGTGGAGATACCGTTTGGATAGTATTCGTGTGTGGTCAGGCCTTCGGGTTCGAGGAAAATCTGGTGGCTGTCTTTGTCGGCGAAGCGGTTGATTTTGTCTTCGATAGACGGGCAATAACGCGGACCGACGCCTTCGATTTTGCCGGTAAACATCGGGCTGCGGTCGAAGCCTGAGCGGATGATGTCGTGGGTTTGCGTGTTGGTATGTGTAATCCAGCAGGACACTTGGCGCGGGTGCATATCGGCGTTGCCGCGTACGGACATTACGGGAACGGGGGTATCGCCGGGCTGTTCGGTGAGCTGGGAGAAATCAATCGTGCGCCCATCGATGCGCGGCGGCGTGCCGGTTTTCAGACGGCCTTGAGGCAGGTTCAATTCGCGCAAACGGCCGCCTAATGATTTGGCGGCAGGGTCGCCGGCGCGGCCGCCTTCGTAGTTTTCCAAACCGATGTGGATTTTGCCGGACAAAAACGTGCCTGCGGTCAACACGACGGCGCGTGCTTTAAACTCCACGCCCATCGCGGTAACCACGCCGCTGATGCGTTCGCCGTCGAGCGTTACGTCTTCGACGGCTTGTTGGAAAAGGTCGAGGTTTTCTTGGTTTTCCAGCATTTCGCGGATAGCGGCTTTATATAGGATACGGTCTGCCTGCGCGCGCGTGGCTCGCACTGCCGCGCCTTTGCTGGCGTTCAGACGGCGGAACTGGATGCCGGATTTGTCGGTGGCCAATGCCATCGCGCCGCCGAGTGCGTCGAGTTCGCGCACGAGGTGGCCTTTGCCGATACCGCCGATGGAAGGGTTGCACGACATTTGGCCGAGGGTTTCGATGTTGTGTGAGAGCAGCAGGGTTTGCGCACCCATGCGTGCGGCGGCAAGCGCGGCTTCGGTACCGGCATGGCCGCCGCCGACGACAATCACGTCGTAGGTTTTGGGGTAAATCATGTAAGTCATGTTTATGTGTTCTGTAAAGGTTTCAGACGGCCTTTTGTTGATCAGGCCGTCTGAAAAGTGGAATCAAATCTTAAAAAACCAAGCTTAGAAGGTATAGCCTGTTTCCAATTCGTCATCGCCGACCAATTCGACCAGCAACGCATACAGCGGCGCCAAATCGTTGTAACGGCGGGATACGCGGCGCAAATAGTTCAAGAAGCGCGGGATCTCAGGACGATATTTGTCTTTGCCGTCGCGGTAGTACAGGCGGGCAAAAATACCGGCCACTTTCAAATGGCGTTGTACGCCCATCCATTCAAACCAACGGTAGAACTCGTCAAACTCGGCAGGCACGGGCAACTCGGCAGCGCGTGCTTTTTCCCAGTAGCGGATGACCAAGTCCAATACAAATTCTTCTTCCCATTCGATAAATGCATCGCGTAGCAGCGACACCAAATCATAGGAAATCGGGCCGTAAAGCGCGTCTTGGAAGTCCAACACGCCCGGGCGGCCTTTTGCCAGCATCAGGTTGCGGACGATAAAGTCGCGGTGGACATACACTTTGGGTTGCGCCAACAGGGGCGGCAACAGCGTATCGGCAGTTTGCTGCCACAACTGGCGTTGCTTGAAGGTCAGCTCGCGGCCCAATTCTTTGGCCACAAACCATTCGGGGAACAAATTAATCTCGCGCAGCATGACTTCGCGGTCGTATTCCGGCAGTTTGCCGGGTTGGCTGGCTTTTTGCAGCTCGATCAGTTCGTCGATGGCTTCGAGCAGCAGGGCTTTGTGGGCGGTTTCACTGTTTTCCTGATTCATGGCGGTCAGGAATGTGGTGTTGCCCAAATCGTTCAACACCATAAAGCCCAACGCTTCATCCACATGAAGCACTTGCGGCACATTGACCATATTAAACAGTTTTTGTACTTTCAAATACGGCGCAACACTCATCTTCTCAGGAGGCGCGTCCATACAGATGACGGTTTGGCCGTCTGAAAACGTCGCGCGGAAATAACGGCGGAAGTCGGCATCGGCTGCCGCAAAGCTCAATTCGAACGGCTGGTTCGGGTAAACAGACTCCAGCCAGTTTTGTAATTCGGTTTGTCGTTGCATAGCGGTATCGCAGAATTTCAGGTTACAATAACCGCTATTCTAACTGGCAAACCGATTTAAGGGGCGATTTTGGCTCGTTTATTTTCACTCAAACCCTTGGTACTCGCCTTAATTATGGGCTTTGGCGCAACAGCCGTGCGCGCGGAAGATGCTTCTGTTCCGCAGGCGGAAGACTATACCCCTGCCCACGCCGCTGAATCCAAACCGGCAAAAACCGGCCAAAGCGAAGCCGATGCGCTTTCCTTGGGCAGCACTTGCCTGTTTTGCGACCACGAAGATGCCAAGCCGGCCGAAACCGCCGAAATCAAACGCAGCGGCGAGCCTGCCCTGCCTGCCGATTACACCCGCGTCAACGCCGATAAAATAGAAGGCCAGACCCAAGTCGGCGTCCGTGCCGAAGGCGACGTCATTGTCGAGCGCAATGCCGATGTTCTCAACGCCGATTGGGCGCAATACGACCAAGCCGCCGATACCGTTACCGCCGGCGACCGCTTTACCCTGTATCAAAACGGTTCGACCGTATCCGGCGACCAATTGGTTTACAACCTCAAAAACCAAACCGGTTCCGGCACTGCCGTGCGCCTCAATACCGAACAAGGCGGCCGCCGCCTTCAAAGTGTCAGCGAAAAAGCCGAACTCAAAGGCAAAGGCCTCTACAAACTCATCAATACCAAATTCAACACCTGTTCGCCCGGCGATGCCAGCTGGTATATCCAAGCGCAAAGCATCGAAGCCGATGAATCGACAGGCATCGGCGTGGCCAAACACGCTTCACTGGTATTCGGCGGCGTCCCCGTCCTCTACACGCCTTGGGCGGACTTCCCCATCAACGGCAACCGCAAAAGCGGCCTGCTCGTTCCGACCATTGCCACCGGTTCAGACGGCCTTGAGCTGAGCCTGCCCTACTACTTCAACCTTGCGCCGAATTTGGATGCCACCTTCCGCCCGGGCATTATCAGTAAACGCGGTGTACAACTGGGCGGCCAAGTGCGTTATCTGCAACCGAATTACAGCGGCGAAGTCGATGGCGACTGGATGCCGAACGACCAAAAAAGCGTCCACAACAACCGCTACCAGTTCAAATGGAAACACCAGCAGCAGCTGAACAGCAAAATCAGCGGCGGCATCAACTACAACCAAGTTTCCGACGACGATTACTACCGCGACTTCTACGGCCGCGAAGACATCGCGCGCAACGTCAACCTCGACCGTCAGGCATGGCTCAATTACAGCGACAAACTGTTGGGCGGCAGCTTCGACGGCTCGTTACGCGTACAAAAATACCAAACGCTGGCCAACCAAGACGGCTATAAGGACGAACCTTATGCCATCATGCCCCGTCTGACCGGCCGTTGGCAAAGCCATCTCGGCAAAGCGCAACTCAACGTGTTCGGCCAATTCACCCGTTTTGACCACGATACCAAGCAAGACGGCAGCCGCGTGGTACTCTACCCGAGCGTTAAATGGGACTTCCACAACCAATGGGGCTACATCCGACCTAAAGTCGGCGTACATGCCACTTATTACAGCCTCAACAGCTTCAACGGCCAAAGCAGCCGCAATGTCAGCCGCGTCCTGCCGATCATCAACGTCGACAGCGGCCTGACTTTCGAGCGCAGGGCCCGTCTATTCGGCGGAGAATACCTGCAAACGCTCGAACCGCGCCTGTTTTACAACTACATTCCGACCAAGTCCCAAAACGACCTGCCCAATTTCGACAGCTCCGAAAACAGCTTTACCTATTCGCAGCTGTTCCGCGAAAACCTGTATTCCGGCAACGACCGCATCAATTCGGCCAACAGCCTGACGCTGGCCACACAAAGCCGCATCCTCAACCCCAATACCGGTGCGGAACTCTTCCGTGCAGGTATCGGCCAGAAGTTTTACTTCAAAAACGACAACGTCCTGCCTGACGGCAGCGTCAGCCGTTATCCGCGCAGCCAGTCCGACTGGGTAGCCTTTGCACACGGCAACATTACCCCGAGCATCCGCATCGACTTGGACATCCACTACAACCAAAACCAAAGCCGTGCCGAAAGCTACGCCGCAGGGGTCGCCTACAACCCCGAACCCGGCAAAGTCTTAAGCGCGCGCTACAAATACGGACGCAACGAGCGCATCTATCTGCAAGCCAACGGCAACTATTTCTACGACAAACTCAGCCAAGTCGACCTTGCTGCCCAATGGCCGTTGAGCAAAAACTTGTACGCCGTCGCCCGTTATAACTACGAAATCGAAGCCAAAAAACCGCTGGAAATGCTCATCGGTGCAGAATACAAAAGCAACTGCGGCTGCTGGAGCGCGAGCTTGGTCGGCCAACGCTATGTTACCGGCGAAAACAGCCACAAAAACGCCGTATTCTTCAACCTCCAACTCAAAGACTTGAGCAATATCGGCAACAACCCATTCGAAAAACTCCGCTTAGCCATCCCCGGTTACAGCAAAACCAACGAGGTAGTCAAACAATGAACTTCAAACCCCTGATTCTCGTCGCCGCACTCACTCTCGCAGTAGGCGCACACGCCGCCCCTAAAGCCAAAGCAGGCAAAGCGCGCGCAGCCAAAGCCCCTGCCGTCAGCGCCACCGCCATGCCCGCCGTACAAAGCGGCGTACATCTTTCAGACGGCATTGCCGCGGTTGTCGACAACGAAGTCATTACCCACCGCCAAGTAGAACAAGCCGTAGCACAAGCACGTCAAACCATGCCGAAAGGCACACAAATGGACGCCAACGAGCTGCGCCAACAGGTTCTGGCACAAATGATCAACCAATCCCTAATCCTCCAAGCCGGCAAACGCCGCAACATCCAAGCGACCGATAGCGAAATCGAAGCCGTCATCGCGCACAACCCCAACATCAAAAATCCGTCTGCCGCCGTCCGTCAAGACATCGCCGACAGCATTATTGTTGAAAAAGTGCGCCAACAGGCCATCATGCAAAACAGCCGCGTCAGCGACTCCGAAGTGGCACGCTACATCGAGCAGGCCAAACAACAAGGCATCACCCTGCCTGAAGCAGACCCTGTGCGCCAATACCATGCCCAACACATCCTCATTAAAGCCGACAACGACAATGCCGCCGTCGGCGCAGAAAGCACCATCCGCAAAATCTACTCACAAGCCCGCAGCGGCGCAGATTTCGGCGGTTTGGCACGCCAATACTCGCAAGACAGCAGCGCCGGCAACGGTGGCGATTTGGGCTGGTTTGCCGACGGCATGATGGTTGCCCCATTTGAAGAAGCCGTCCACAAACTCAAACCCGGCCAAATCAGCGCCCCTGTTCGCACCCAATTCGGCTGGCACATCATCAAGCTGAACGACGTCCGCGAAGCAGGTACGCCTGAAGAGCGTCAACAAAACGCCGTCCGCCAATACCTGTCCCAACAAAAAGCGCAACAGGCGACCACCAACCTCCTGCGCGAACTGCACAGCAGCTCCTATGTTGACGTACGCTAATCGCGCGTATTGTTAAAAAGGCAGAAATCCGTACAATAAGGCCGTCTGAAATCCATTGTTCAGACGGCCTTCTCTCCTTTTACTTAAGCAACCCATTGATTAAAGCACCCCATCATGCCCATCCGCTCCAACTGGCAAACCGCCACCCTGCTGCAAGCCGAAGAAACCTCCGTTACCTCTACCCACACCGGCCGTACCTACCGCATTCAAGCCGCGGCACTCGGCGAACGTCCGGCAGGCGGCTATCCCGTGCTGTATATTCTTGACGGTGATGCCTTTTTTCCCGCCATCCTCAATATGGCGCAATCCCTGCTCATCAATCCCATTACCAAAAGCCATGCCGCCTGTCTGATTGTCGGTATCGGCTACACCGGCGGCAACATCCGCGACTTAAGCCAACGCGCACTCGACTACACGCCGCCGCTGCCCGACAACGCGCCCGAATCCGAACGCAAACAATACGGCCAAGCAGACCGCTTCAGCCGCTTTATCGATGACGAACTCTCCACCCTGCTCGACAGCAAATACCGCATCGATACCCAAAACCAAGCCGTCTTCGGCCATTCGTTCGGCGCACTGTACGGCCTCTATTCCCTGTTCACCCGTCCCGAACGATTCCGCCATTATTTGCTGGTTTCGCCGTCTATCTGGTGGCAAGACCGCCGCGTACTCGATTGGCTGCCCGACGCTTTGCCGCAAGGAATCGGCATCCGCCTTGGCGCAGGCGAGCATGAAGGCAGAAACAACCGCCCCGACCAAACCAGCCGCGGCATGGTCGCACAAGCCAAAATCCTTGCCGGCACTTTGCACCACCTCGGCGCAGATGTCCGCTTTACCCTCTACCCCAACGCCAATCACGGCAACGCCCCGTTTTACGCCCTGACCGACTGCATCGAATATTTGCGCAGCGCATGGCAGCGTTGAAGCAGGTTTGCCAAACATTGAGGCCGTCTGAAACGCAAACTTAGAAGCGTATTGAACCTATTGGATCGATCTAAAATCCAATTATAAAAAGGCCGAGACCTTTGCAATAACATAGACCTTTGCAATAACATAGGTTGAGACCTTTGCAAAGGTCTCGGGGCATGAAAAAGGGAGAGGCTACCTGAAAAATAGATTTTCAGGTAGCCTCAAACCGGTTTGGCATGCATCCGAAACGGAAAATTTGAGCGGTTACATACCTTGGGTTGGTGGCAGTGTTATTTCAACTTGGCTGCCAATTCGTCGAATTTTTGTTTGATGTCGGCCTTGAAGGCTTCCACTTTCTCTTTGCGTTCGGCTTTGCGCTGTTTTTTCCAAGCTTCGTGTGCCTGACGTGCCACTTCTTCCTGCGCTTCTATTGCTGCCAATACGTCCTGTTGGGCAACGGCTGCATCTTGCCGGAGAATAACGGTTTTGAAACGGTGGAAGAAAGCATCCAATACAGCCTCGTCGGATTCTTGCGCCAAAATAATGATTGCAGTACTGCCGTTATCCAGTTTTTTGGCTGTATTTTCCAGCAACGCCCCCTCTTCCAATGTTTGGGCAGTACCTGCATCACTGCCGATGAGTGCGCCAGTAGCTCCACCCAACAGAACACCGATAGGACCGCCAAGAATGCCGACCAGTGAACCAATGAGGCCGCCCGTCCATGTGCCTTCGACCGTATTGGCGGTAAAGTCGGTGCTTTCTGCTGGGATAATCAGGTCATTTTCCTTTTTAACCAAAACGGCTTGTGCCACCAAAGTATCTGTTGTCTGCGAGTAAGCTTTCAATTCAGAAAAGGCTTGATAAGCTTCGCTGGAGATGTTGAATAAGGCAACGATGATGTTTTGTTTCATAAGTCCACTCCCGTAGATTGAAAGATTTAAGAACATACTAGTTGTATGCAGTGTCATTATAAATTGCAAGGGGGGGGGAAGCAATGCGGCAAACAAAACTTTGCCTATATAAAGCCTGTAGAACCGGCAAACGGATAACGAACAATACCCAGCCTTGCCTGTAGGAAATCGTCGCATCGTTCACACCACAGGTTGAGAGAAATAAGCCTGCAAGACCTCAAGCGTCGTCTGAAATCCGTTTCCACTCCAACGCTAAATCGTACAAGGCTTTTTTGCTTTCGCCGGTAATCTTGGCGGCAAGCTCGGCGGCCTGTTTGATCGGCAACTCAGCCGCAAGGATTTTCATCGTGTTTTGCGCCGCCTCGGGCAAATCGCTGTGTTTCTCTTTCACCGCAGGGTGCAACACCAGCACCATTTCTCCACGCGTTTGGTTGCTGTCGTTTTTAAGGGCGGCTTGGATTTCGGCAACCGTGCCGCTGAGGAAGGTTTCAAACGTTTTGGTGATTTCGCGCGCCAAAGTCAAACGGCGTTCGGGGAACTGCGCGGCCATATCCGCAAGGCTTGCTTCGATACGGTGCGGCGTTTCAAACATCACAATCGGAAAATCGGCTTCCGCCCATTTGGCCAACAGCTTTTGGCGTTCGCCGGTCTTAGGCGGCAAGAAACCGTTGAAATAAAAATCAGATTCCGTCACACCGGCCACGCTCAACGCCCCCATGACCGCGCTTGCGCCGATCACTGGCACCACTTTAAATCCGGCTTCGCGCACGCGGGCGGCAAGTTTCGCACCCGGATCGCACACCGCAGGCGTGCCCGCATCCGAAACTTGGGCGACGCTCAGGCCGTCTGAAAGATGGGCGATGATTTTATCGGCCATTTGCTGCTCGTTGTGTTCGCGCACGCTCACGAGTTTGCCCTGAATACCGTACGCACTCAAAAGCTGGGCGGTAACACGGGTGTCCTCGGCGCAGATCATGTCGGCCTTTTGCAGCACGGCCAGCGCGCGCAGCGTTATGTCGGCTAAATTGCCGATGGGTGTGGCGACAACGTATAATGTCTGTTTTTCGATGCTGTCGACGGCTTTTTGCAGGTGTTTTGTGTACATAGATTCAAGGCCGTCTGAAACGGCGTCTCTTTAAAAACAATAATTATATAACGGGTAAACTTTTCATGCGCTTAAACCACAAACAGGGGGCGGCGGCCGAAGATGCGGCACTGGCGTTCCTACAGGCCAAAGGCTGCTCGCTGCTGGCTCGGAACTGGCATTGTGCCTACGGCGAAATCGATTTAATCGTCAAAAACGGCGGTACGATTGTGTTTGTTGAAGTAAAATACCGCAAAAACCGAGGTTTCGGTGGTGCCGCATACAGCATCTCGCCGTCCAAATTATTGAAATTGCAACGAAGTGTAGAGTATTATCTGCAAAAGCACGGGTTAAACCATGCGCCCTGCCGCCTGGACGCGGTACTGATCGAGGGCGACGGCCCGCCCGAATGGATTCAAAATATTACAGGTTAACCTCATGACAACATTACAAGAACGCGTTTCCGCACATTTTGCCGAGAGCATCCGCGCCAAGCAGGAAGCTGAAAAAGTACTGGTCGAGCCGACCGCACAGGCCGCCGAGCTGATGCTGCAATGCCTGATGAACGACGGCAAAATCCTAGCCTGCGGCAACGGCGGTTCGGCTGCCGACGCGCAACACTTCGCCGCCGAAATGACCGGCCGTTTTGAAAAAGAACGCATGGAATTGGCCGCTGTCGCGCTGACGACGGATACTTCCGCACTGACCGCCATCGGCAACGACTACGGTTTCGACCACGTATTCAGCAAACAAGTGCGCGCGCTCGGACGTGCCGGCGACGTATTGGTCGGCATCTCCACCTCCGGCAATTCCGCCAACGTCATCGAAGCCATCAAAGCGGCACACGAACGCGATATGCACGTCATCGCCATGACCGGACGCGACGGCGGCAAAATCGCCGCCATGCTCAAAGATACCGACGTTTTGCTCAACGTCCCTTATCCGCGCACCGCCCGCGTTCAGGAAAACCATATCCTGCTGATACACGCCATGTGCGACTGTATCGACTCCGCCCTGCTTGAAGGCATGTAACCCTTTCTTTTCAGACGGCCCATCCCTTAAAAGCCGTCTGAACGCCCAACCGTCCATACCCAAGGAAAAGGATATGAAGAATATCAAACGCTACGCCCTCCCCGTTCTGACAGCGACCCTCTTGAGCCTGAGTCTGAGCGGCTGCGTCGGCGCACTGATCGGCGGTGCTGCCGTCGGCACCAAATCCGCCGTCGACCGCCGCACCACAGGCGCGCAAACCGACGACAACGTTATGGCCCTGCGTGTCGAAACCACCGCACGCTCCTACCTGCGCCAAAACAACCAAGTCGAAGGCTACAAGCCCAAACTGAACGTTGTCGGCTACAACCGCCACCTGCTCCTGCTCGGCCAAGTGGCCACCGAAGGCGAAAAACAATTTGTTGAACGTATCGCCCGTTCCGAACAAGCCGCAGAAGGCGTGTACAACTACATTACCGTCGCCTCGCAAGCGCGTTCGCTCGGCGACGTGACCAACGACACCTGGGGCACATCCAAAGTCCGCGCCGCCCTGTTGGGCCTCAGCCCGGCCACCCAAGCACGTGTCAAAATCGTAACTTACGGCAACGTGACCTATGTCATGGGTATCCTCACGCCCGACGAGCAAGCTCGCGTGACCCAAAAAGTCAGCACGACCGTCGGCGTACAAAAAGTCGTGACCCTCTATCAAAACTACGTTGCCAACTGATTCACAGGCAACCCGGGGCCGTCTGAATATTCAGACGGCCATTCCTCCAACGATTACCTGACCCATCATGTCCAAGAATAATAAAACCCCTTTCCAACTTAAGCCCAAACACCTAATCCGCGCTTTATTCCTTGTCAGCTTTATCGCCGTCGCAGCCCTTGTCGCCGGCGTATTCAGCACCCTAAACTCCGGTAAAACCGACGTACCCGAAAAAAGCCCTGCCGAACAAACCGATACACGCATTGAAGTTTGGCGCCCCAACGGCGCAGTCGAACCTGAAACCGTCCAACCCGCCCAAGAAGGCGACGAAAAAACCGCCTCCGGCAATCCTGTCGTCCCACAAAACGAAAAAGGCGACAAAGCCGAAGAAGGTGCAAAAAACGACCGGCCTGCCGCACACCGCGGCAAACGCACAGAAAACAAACGCGCCGAAACTGACAAATCAGAAAAAACACAATCCGACAACAGCAGCCCTGCCGCTCAAAACACACCTCAAGCAGACAGCCAGCCGGTAGCAAACAAAGCCGCAGACAGCAAACCGGCCGCACAAGCAGCAGAAAACAAACCGGCAAAAGCCAAAGCCCCCGAATCCAAACCGACTCCCAAAGCCGAGCCTGAGGCCAAACCACAAGCCAAACCGCGCAACAAAGACAATCTCGACAACCTGTTTTAAACAGACGGCACACCCGTCCCGTTCAGACGGCCCCCATGCCGTCTGAAACAAGAAGGAAACCTCATGGACAAAGTCATCATCAAAACCCCCGAAGAAATCGAAAAAATGCGCGAACTCGGCCGCTTGGTCGCCGAAGCCCTCGACTACATCGGCCAATTCGTCAAACCCGGCGTCACCACCAACGAAATCGACAAACTCGTTTACGACTACCACGTCAACGTTCAAGGCGGTTATCCGGCCCCCCTCAACTACGGCAACCCGCCCTACCCGAAATCCTGCTGCACCTCCGTCAACCACGTTATCTGCCACGGCATTCCAGATGACAAGCCGCTGAAAGAAGGCGACATCGTCAACATCGACCTGACCATCAAAAAAGACGGCTTCCACGGCGACTCCAGCCGCATGTTTACCGTCGGCAAAGTCTCACCGATTGCCCAGCGCCTGATCGACGTGACCCACGCCTCCATGATGGCGGGTATCGAAGCGGTCAAACCCGGCGCCACTCTCGGCGACGTCGGCTATGCCTGCCAACAGGTTGCAGAAAATGCCGGCTACTCCGTAGTTCAAGAATTCTGCGGCCACGGCATCGGCCGCGGTTTCCACGAAGCGCCGCAAGTGGTCCATTACGGCCGCAAAGGTCAGGGCCTCGTCCTCAAACCGGGCATGATTTTTACCATCGAGCCGATGATCAACCAAGGCAAACGCCACCTGCGTATCCTGAACGACGGTTGGACAGTGGTTACCAAAGACCGCTCCCTTTCCGCCCAATGGGAACACGAAGTCTTGGTTACCGAAACCGGCTACGAAATCCTCACCATCAGTCCTGCCACCGGCAAGCCTTAAACTTGAAAAATTTTCAGGTCGTCTGAAAATACAGATTCAGACGGCCTGAAATTTATCCGTTTTCCCGACCCGTCAAACCGAATAAAAGCTCAAAATTAAGTTTTTACCCATAATGAATTGTTTAGTTGTGTAAAAATTTGCCCACGCCATATTTAAGATAATCGCATAATTTAATGATTTATATGCCAAAAATTATACGAAATAATGAATTAAGAAATATTTACACAAATTATGGCAAACAGCGGCAAACTTCTTTCGAATATACTGTCTAATTATCTAGATCAGTCATTTGCAATACGCCCACATATCACCCCAAAAGCCTACAGGAAAAGGGATGCCGGCATTCTTGCAGACCCATTTTTATGCCTAGAGGCATGCAACAAATACCACAATAAGGAAGATTCATGAAATCGTTCGAAAAAATTGAAAACATCCGCGATATCCGTAAAAAACTCGGCCTGAACCAAATGGACTTCTGGAGCCGCATCGGTGTGACTCAATCCGGTGGTTCCCGTTACGAATCCGGCCGCAATATGCCTAAACCTGTACGCGAATTGCTGCGTTTGGTACACATCGAGCGCGTCGATTTGGCTAAAGTAAACCGTGACGACTTGGCCGTTGCGTCCTTGCTGAAAAACCGCGACCCTGAGTTGTACGCTTCTCTGAAAAAAGAAGCCAAAGCCGACAACAAAGGCAAATAATCAAGCCATTCAAAAGGCCGTCTGAAACTTGTTTTCAGACGGCCTTTTTACTTTCTACACTCTAAGGGCATGTCGCATATATGCCCTTTCTCCTTTACGGCTGATACTGCTTGAAATAGTCCAACACCGTTTGCGGCAGCCATTGCAGATTCAGACGGCCCCGATCGCGGCTGACGAAGCCGACATGACCGCCGTATGCCGGTTGCAGCAGCGTAACGGCCGAGGACACGTCCCGCCCGGTCGGCAGGGCTTCCGGCGGCAGGAAGGGGTCGTTGACGGCATTGAGCAGCAGCAACGGCGTATCCACGCCTTTCAGAAACGGTTTGCAGGAATTGCGGCGGTAGTAATCGTGGCGGTCGGCAAAACCGTGAAGCGGCGCGGTAAAGCGGTCGTCAAAATCGCCAAGCGTTTTGCAGTTTTGCCGGCTCAAGGCCGTCTGAAACTGAGGAATCGCTCGGGCTTTCGGCAGCAGCGAATTCAAAAAATAGCGCGTGTAAATCAGTCGCGTCATGCCCTGATCAAAACGCGTACCTGCCGCTACGGCATCAACCGGTGCGGAAACGACGGCAGAAGCGCGCGGAACGGCATTGCTGCCCTGCTCGCCCAAATATTTGGCCAGGGCATTGCCCCCCAAAGAAACGCCGACGGCGTAAATGGTTGAATAGCGTCGGGCCAGCGTGTTGAGCATAAAGGCGATTTCAGTCGTATCGCCGAGGTGGTAGAACACGGGCGCGGTATTTGCGATGCCGCCGCAACTGCGGAAATGGGCGACCACGCCGTTCCAACCGCGCTGCTGTACGGCTTTCATCAATTCGACCGCGTAATGGCTTTCGCTGCTGCCTTCCAGTCCGTGGAACAAAACCACCAGCGGCGCATCGGGGTCGGTGCTGTCGACAAAATCGTAGGCAACTTGGGTTTTGCCGGTGCTGTCGGGCAGAAGCTCGCGGCGGTAGTCGGGCGCCTTGCCTTGCAGCAACTTGGCAAACAGAGTGTCGGCGTGGCCGTTTCTGAGCCAATAAGGCGTGTTGGGTGAACGTGTATTCATAATTATTTCTTCTATTTTTCAGACGGCCTGAAGATGAGCATATACACCAGCAAGGCAGTCAGCGTGCCGTTTGTCCAGCCTGCCCAAACGTCGGTGGGATAATGCACGCCCAAATAAACGCGTGAAAACCCGGTCAACAGGGCAAAGGCAATACCGCCTATCCAAGCGGCGCGGCGGTAGCGCGTGCGGCGGCAAAGCAATATCAACATGACGGCAATGGCGGCGGAAAACGTGCTGTGGCCGCTGGGGAAGGAAAAATTGCTTTCTTCAATCAGGCGAGGCCAAAGCAGCGGGCGTTCGCGGGCAAACCATACCTTCACAATCAGCATGTTCACAGTCGGCACCAATGCCGCCAACACGCAAAACAGTGCCTCTCGCTTTTTATCGGCGAAATACAGGGCGGCGGCAACCGCGCCGATCAGCGGCACGGCAATCGCGGTTTTGCCCAGATAGTGCAACACGGTGGCAATCGGGGCAAACCATGTGCCCGCGTGGGCATGGACGGCGTGCATCAGCGGCGGCTCGAAAGCAAAGCCGCCATATTGCGCCAGCCCAATGCCGATGATGAGGGTCGGCGGTAAAAACAGCAAAGAAGCGAAAGCCAGTGCGCGTTTGGCTTGGGCCGGAGACAAGTGCATTATTCCACCGTTTCTTTCAAAGTCGCGCCAATCGCCTGCAAACCCTGCAACGCATCTGCCCACGCTGCATCCAACAAGCGGCAGGCCTCGCCTTCCGCCTTGATGCCGAACTCGATATGCGGCGGAATATAACGGCCGTCTGAATCGGTACGGCCCACGGTGGGCAGGCTGTACGAACGGACACCGGCGTAGGTACGCTCAAGATGTTCCATAATCGGCGTAATGCGCGATTCGGGTTGGTCGAATACATACACGCTGCGGCTGCCGCGTTCGGTTTGGTTGAAGCAGTCGGCGTAATAAGTTTCCAATACCCATTCGGCCATCGGGTGCGCCATCACAGGGAAACCGGGGAAGAAATAATGCTCGCGGATGGAAAATCCGGCGATGTTGTTAAACGGATTGGGCACCAATTCCGCACCTTCGGGAAAATCCGCCATTTTCAGGCGTTGGGCGTGTTCCGGCGAATCAAGCGGCTCGCCGCGTTTCAGGGTTACGCCTTCGATAAACTTGGCGGCTTCAGGATGGCGGACAACGGGCAAATCCAAAGCAGCCGCTGCGGCTTGGCGCGTGTGGTCGTCAGGTGTAGAGCCGATACCGCCGGTAACGAAAGTCGGCAGGCCGTCTGAAAAACTGCGGCGCAGTTGTTTGACCAGCAATTCGGGTTCATCGGGCAGATATTGCACCTGATTGAGTTTCAGCCCGCGCGATTCCAATAAAGATTTGAAAAAGGCGAAATGCTTGTCTTGGCGGCTGCCGTGCAGGATTTCATCGCCGATGATAATGAGGTTAAAAGCGTTCATGATGAGGTTTCTTTAATACGGCCTTCCGAACATTCAGACGGCCTATTGCTGACAATGTATTCCATTTATAAGATAATGGTTTCAACTTTTCAAGTCTGGAGAAATTCCCATGAGCCAAAACCATACCATTTTACAAAATCTCCCCGTTGGCCAAAAAGTCGGCATCGCCTTCTCCGGCGGCCTCGATACCTCTGCCGCGCTGTTGTGGATGAAACTCAAAGGCGCGCTGCCTTATGCCTATACTGCCAACCTCGGCCAGCCCGACGAAGACGACTACAACGCCATTCCCAAAAAAGCGATGGAATACGGTGCGGAAAACGCCCGCCTGATTGACTGCCGCACGCAGTTGGCACACGAAGGCATCGCCGCCATCCAATGCGGCGCGTTCCACGTTTCCACCGGCGGCATCGCCTACTTCAACACCACGCCTTTGGGCCGCGCCGTAACCGGCACCATGCTCGTTTCCGCCATGAAAGAAGACGACGTCAACATCTGGGGCGACGGCAGCACCTACAAAGGCAACGACATCGAGCGTTTCTACCGCTACGGCCTGTTAACCAACCCGGCGCTGAAAATCTACAAACCTTGGCTCGACCAACAATTTATCGACGAACTCGGCGGCCGTCACGAAATGAGCGAATTTTTGATTGCCAACGGCTTCAACTACAAAATGTCGGTTGAAAAAGCCTACTCTACCGACTCCAACATGCTGGGTGCCACCCACGAAGCCAAAGACTTGGAATTCCTCAACAGCGGCATCAAAATCGTCAAGCCCATCATGGGCGTTGCCTTCTGGGACGAAAACGTCGAAGTCAAACCTGAAGAAGTCAGCGTACGCTTTGAAGAAGGCGTACCGGTTGCATTAAACGGCAAAGAATACGCCGACCCCGTCGAACTCTTCCTCGAAGCCAACCGCATCGGCGGCCGCCACGGCTTGGGCATGAGCGACCAAATCGAAAACCGCATCATCGAAGCAAAATCGCGCGGCATCTACGAAGCCCCGGGCATGGCATTATTCCACATCGCCTACGAGCGTTTGGTTACCGGTATCCACAACGAAGACACCATCGAACAATACCGCATCAACGGCCTGCGCCTCGGCCGCCTGCTCTACCAAGGCCGCTGGTTTGACAGCCAAGCCCTCATGTTGCGCGAAACCGCCCAACGCTGGGTCGCCAAAGCCATCACCGGCGAAGTCACCCTCGAGCTGCGCCGTGGCAACGACTACTCGATTCTGAACACAGAATCGCCTAACCTGACCTACCAACCGGAACGCCTGAGTATGGAAAAAGTCGAAGACGCAGCGTTCACACCGCTCGACCGCATCGGCCAACTGACCATGCGCAACCTCGACATCACCGACACCCGCGCCAAACTGGGTATCTACTCGCAAAGCGGTTTGTTGGCATTGGGCGAAGGCTCCGTATTACCGCAATTGAATAATAAGGAGTAGAATCAGGGGGCTTTAAAGCCCCCTTATTTTTTAAAGGAATAAAATGAAAGAATATAAAGCTGTCATTTATCAAGAGAACCTGCTTTCCAGTTTGGTTTTCGGCAGCGCCAAAATCAATCCGGTCAAATTCAGCGATTTCCTCAACAGCCACGCTTCGCAAGGATGGAAGGTCGTTACCATGGAAAAAGACCAGCGCCGCATGCTGCTGTTTTTCGTGCGTGAAGCCTACGTCGTCATTTTGGAAAAAGAACGTGTTTAAACTCGGCGTCTATGCCTGTCTCGGATTGTTCGTCAGCTGGGTGTTGCTCTTGATTTTGCAACTTTGGTTTTCCTTCATCGATGCCGATTTGTTTCTCAAAATCACCCTTGACCATGGCAGGTCTTTTCATTATCATTCTGGCCAGTTTGCTGGTCATCAGCCAGTATTTTTCCGAAAAGAAAATGAAGGATGACGGATTTATCAACTGATACTACTTCAGGAAGCACCATGTATGCTTTATCCGAAACCTTGACGCAACATCCTTGTTTAATAGACGAGGCCGTCTGAAATTTAAGTTTCAGACGGCCTTATTACCCTTCCCAAATTTATCAAATACCATGAAATTCTTTTCCCACTTTTATCTTGAAAACCATATGTATTTCAACGACTACTTGAAATACGTCCTGATTTTCGCCGCCCTCGTCATCCTCCTGCTCGCCGTATCGCAATACCTGCGCCACCGTATGGACACCAAATACCGCGACCTGAGCATTATTGCGCTGTTGTTGCTCATCCTCATCTGCGGCACGCAATATCTTTCATACAGCGAGCGTCAAAACTTTGCCGCCGATACTTCGCGCATGGTGGGTTTTCTCAATGCCTTGATTGAAAACCAAAAAGTTGAAAAACAAGACATCATCGTCAACAGCACGCGCCTGTTCAACGGCATGATTGTCGGCATCAAAAGCCAATATTACGAAGTCCATTTCAATCAAGACTTCTCCGCCTACACGCTGACGCCCATCAATTTGGTCAACAACAATATCGAACTCATCGATAAAGAATAACAGGATACACACACATGGAAGCATACTCCCTGCTCGCCCTCAAACTGCTGATGGGTATTTTAGGTTTGATTTTGCAAATCAACCTCTTAGGTAAAGGCAACCTCGCGCCGACCTCCGCCATGGACCAAGTGCAAAACTATGTACTCGGCGGCATCATCGGTGGCGTGATTTACAGCGACAGCGTCGGCCTGTTGCAATTTTTCCTCGTGCTGATTTTGTGGACGCTGTTGGTCTTGAGCCTGAAATTCATCAAAAACCACAACCGCTGGGTCAAATCCATCATTGACGGCAAATCCGTCTGGGTTATCGTCAACGGCAAAATCCAAACCGATGAATGCATGAAAAACGGCATCAGCGCACACGACCTCATGTTCAAACTCCGCGCCGCCGGCATCTACGAAATCTCTGCCGTCAAACGTGCCGTGATGGAACAAAACGGCCAGCTCGCCGTCATTAAGTACGGCGACGAAAGCATGCGCTATCCACTGATTACAGACGGCCAAGTCGACCCCGACATCCTCGAAATCATTAAGCGTGATGAAGAGTGGCTGCAACAAGAACTCGACCGCCTCCACCTTGAAGCCTCGCAAGTCTATATCGGCGAATACATAGACGGAAAATTGGTGGCACACCGTTATCCTTCTTGATTTGAAAATAGCAGGCCGTCTGAAACCTTAATTTCAGACGGCCTTTTTGTATTCAGCCCAAACACTGATTTTTTAATCGCGATATTCAAACGTTGTGCCCAAAAATTGAGCCAGCGCAGAGACGTGGGAATGCCGGGGATCTTTGACGGCGGTCAGCAGCAGGATATTGCCGTGTTGCCGCTCCAAATCCAGCAGCCGTTTGATCGCGGCCTGCTCGGTATCGCCTTGCAGCTCTTCGTGATAACGGCTGACAAAACCGTCAAAATTCTCAGCCGGATTTTCATGATACCAGCGGCGCAGGTTTGCACTGGGCGTAATGTCTTTGAGCCAAATCGCCGTAGCGAAAACTTCTTTATGGACGCCGCGCGGATAAAGGCGGTCGATAAAGACGGCGGTCTGTTCGGGATTCGGCTGATAAGCATAAATGCGTTGTACGGTAAACATTTTTTCTCGTCTCCAATGGATTCATGCCGTCTGAAAATTCAGACGGCCTGATATTTTTTAGGTTTAGAACAGTTTTTTGACTTCGGCTTCGATATCTTCGGCACGCATAAAGGTTTCGCCGATCAGGAAAGTATGCACGCCGTGGCCGCGCATGAAATCGACGTCTTCTTTGTTGCGGATGCCGCTTTCGGTTACAACGGTTTTACCGTTCAATTCAGGCAAGAGATCGAGGGTTTGTTGCAGGGTCACTTCAAACGTACGCAGGTTGCGGTTGTTGACGCCCCACAGCGGCGTGGTCATGTTGCGGCATTTTTCCAGCTCGGACGCATCGTGCAATTCTAACAAGACAGTCATGCCCAATTCGTGGGCAACGGCTTCAAAACGCTCAAGCTGCTCTGCTTCCAAGGCGGCGGCAATCAGAAGAACCGCATCCGCACCCCACGCGCGCGCCTGATAGATTTGGTATTCGTCAATGATGAAATCTTTACGCAAGACCGGCAGCGCCACAGCCGCACGCGCCTGTTTCAAATACTCGGGTGAGCCTTGGAAATAAGGTTCGTCCGTCAACACGGACAAACAGGCCGCGCCGGCTTTTTCATAGGCAACGGCGATTTCGGCAGGATGAAAATCAGGGCGGATCAGGCCTTTGCTTGGGCTGGCTTTTTTGACTTCGGCAATAATGGCGGGCAGATTCTGCGCGTGTTTTTCACGGATTGAGCCGATAAAGCTGCGAACCGGCGCGGCTGCCTGCGCTTGGGCTTTGATGTCTTCCAAGGAAACGGCGGCTTTTTGGGCGGCCACTTCTTCTGCTTTGGTGGCAAGGATTTTGTTGAGAATATCGGTCATGGCGTTTTTCTATTGGGGCTGATTTTCGGGTTTGAGTCGTGCAACATGCTGCTGCAGATTAGATTTCAGACGGCCTGAATGCCGCTATTTTAATGGTTTGAAAAAAGGCGGGCAAGAATGCCCGCCTTTGTGTCTGCTTCAATTTAGTGATGAATGCCCAAAACGGACGCGTTGTGGCTGATGATTTCGTCCGCCAAAGACGGATTGTCGTTCAGCTTGATACCGTAGCCGGGCACCAATTCTTTCAGACGGCCAGACCATGATTCGGCATGATCTGGGAAGCATTGGTTGATCAGCTTAATCATCAAAGGTACGGCGGTTGATGCACCTGGGGACGCACCCAGCAATGCGGCCAGCGAGCCGTCGGCATGAGCGACGATTTCGGTACCAAATTGGAGTACGCCGCCTTTTTTCGGGTCTTTTTTGATGATTTGTACGCGTTGACCGGCGGTAATCAGTTCCCAATCGTCAGGATTAGCTTCCGGATAGTAGTCGAGCAGCGAGGCGAAGCGTTCTTCTTTGGTTTTACGCAATTCGCCCAAGAGGTATTTGGTCAGCGGCATATTAGCCCAACCGGCGCGGAGCATGGGGTAGAGGTTGTCCATGTGGATGGACATCGGCAAATCCATGAGCGAGCCTTGTTTGAGGAAGTTGGGGCGGAAGCCTGCATACGGGCCGAACATCAAATGGCGTTGGCCGTCGACGTTGCGGGTATCCAGGTGCGGAACGGACATTGGGGGCGCGCCGACGGAGGCTTGGCCGTACACTTTGGCGTTGTGTTGCGCAGCCGTTTCGGGATTGCTGTTGCGGAAGAAGAGGCCGGAAACCGGAAAGCCGCCGTAGCCTTTGCCTTCGGGGATACCGGATTTTTGCAGCAGGGTCAGTGCGCCGCCGCCTGCGCCGAGGAAGACGAAACGGGTGCGGAGTGTCAACGGGTCGTCATCGTCTTTGGTGCTGCTGGTTTTCAGCACCCATGCGCCGTCCGATTCGCGGTTGAGGTCGTCGACATGGCGGTTGAATTTGATTTTTACGCCTTTGTCGCTCAAGTATTTGACCATCTGGCGGGTCAGGCTTCCGAAATCGACGTCTGTGCCTTCGGCGGAGTAGTTGGCGGCGATGGATTGGTTTTCATCGCGGCCGTTGATAACCAGCGGCGCCCATTCGGCAATTTTGGCACGGTCGGTAGAAAACTCCATTTTTTCGAAGAGTTTTTGGTTTTTGAATACGTCGAAACGTTTTTGCAGATAATCGCAATGATCGGCGTTCATCACCAGCGACATATGGGGGACGGAATTGATGAAAGAGCGGTCGGCCAGTTTGCCTTCTTCAACCAAACTCGCCCAAAACTGGCGGCTGATGTGGAATTGTTCGGCAATATTGAGGGCGCGGGTCGGATCGATCGTACCGTCGGCAGTCAGGGGGGCATAGTTCAATTCGCACAGGGCAGAGTGTCCCGTACCGGCGTTGTTCCATGCATTTGATGATTCCAACGCTACATCTTCCAGGCGTTCGATCAGGGTAATTTCCCAAGATGGTTCGAGCTCCTTGAGCAATACGCCCAAAGTGGCGCTCATAATGCCGCCGCCTACTAATACGACATCGGTTGCTTCAGCCATGGTTTTACTCCTACTAAAGTCAGGCATGGTTTGCCTTGTGGTTATCTATCATTATAAACAACTGATTTCAGAGGAATTGTTTTGTTTTTTGTAGTGTGTGAAACTTTTTTGCCTGCTGAGTTTCCGAGCGTAAAGGGCGGGAGGCAGTTTCGGTTTGGGTTCCAGATTTCAGGTCTTTATAATATGTTATTGAGAATTTAGTAGATTTTACGGAGAAATGCAAAGATTTTCTGTTCGGTTCATATAAAAATAAGAGACCAGGCCGTCTGAAAACGTTTTTTTAACCTTTATCCGCCAACGTTTGCCAAGAAAAAAGAATTTTTCATTTCTTTTTTAATTGACCGTTTTTGTCAGCAATTTCAGCGCTAACAAACGTGAATCAACCGCCAATCTGCTATCATTTCGACTTATCCCACAACAAGGCAAACCGCCATGTACCTGACTCAAGAAAAGCCCTACCGCCCCCTATTGGTCGCACTGATGTTCCTCACCCTGCCGCTGGCAATGATATTGCACAATATCGTGCAAATCGCCTTTTCAGACGGCCAAGGCCTGCTGGTCACGGTCAAAGACGGCGCGTGGGCATGGCAAAGCGGTTGGCAGGATTCTGTCGCATGGTTCGTCTGCGGCATGTTTGCCTTCCTCAACCTGCCGATTGCAGGCGGGCTGACCAAGCTGGCGTATAAAAAAATGATGCGCAGGCATTCGCGTTATGCCATCTTCCTTGCCGGTGTCGCAGCGTGTGCCTCGGCGGCGGCAGGTTTGATTTTTGAAGCCATCTTAGGCAATGCCGCATTGGCCGGTATGCGCGGACAAGGCGTGTTCTACTACACCCTCTCCGTATGGATCATCGCCATGCTGACCCTGCCCAAACAGCTCACGCGCGCGCCGGAGCAGCCCATCGTCTTTCACAAGATGAAACGTTGACTCAACAGGCACAAACATTTTCAGACGGCATGCTTTCCGTTACCATTACATCCAACGCGTTTTAACCAATAAGGAATAACAAATGAATCAGGCGCAACAGCTCCGCGACGGCATACAGGCACTGGGTTTGGACATCGACGAAGCCAAACAAGCCAAACTGCTAGACTATGCCGCCCTGCTGCAAAAGTGGAACAAAACCTACAACCTGACCGCCCTGCGCGATCCCGCCCAAACCGTCAGCCACCACCTGCTCGACAGCCTGACCCTCTTGCCCTATATCGAACACGCCCAAACCATGCTCGACGTCGGCTCCGGCGGCGGACAGCCCGGCATACCCACCGCCATCTGCCGCCCCGACCTCGACATCACCCTCCTCGATGCCAACACCAAAAAAACCGCCTTTCTGCAACAAGCCGTCATCGAACTCGGCCTTAAAAACGTCCGCGTCATCAGCGGCCGCGTAGAAGCCGCCGCCGACTGCCGCGCCGACGTCATCACCAGCCGCGCCTTTGCCGAACTCGCCGACTTCGTCAACTGGACCGAGCACCTCCTTAAAGACGGCGGCTACTGGGCGGCCATGAAAGGCGTATACCCGCAAGAAGAAATCGACAAACTGCCCGAAAGCGTCGCTGTCGAAAAAGTCGAAGCATTGCACGTCCCCCAACTCAATGCCGAACGCCATATCGTCATCATCCGCAAAAAGGCCGTCTGAAAACAACCCAAGCATACCGAATAACGGTACAATCCAGCCATCCACACTTAACACGACAGCAAAGCACATGAGCGCACAAATCCTCGCCGTCGCCAACCAAAAAGGCGGAGTCGGCAAAACCACCACCACCGTCAACCTAGCCGCCTCCCTGGCCTCCAAAGGCCGCTGCGTCCTCGTCGTCGACCTCGACCCCCAAGGCAACGCCACCACAGGCAGCGGCATCAACAAAGCCACCATCGAAAACGGCGTTTACCAAGTCGTCCTCGGAGAAACCGACATCCCCAACGCCGTCGTCCGCAGCAAAGAAGGCGGCTACGACGTATTGGGCGCCAACCGCACACTGGCCGGCGCAGAAGTCGAACTCGTCCAAGAAATCGCACGCGAAATCCGCCTCAAAAACGCCCTGCAGCTCGTTGCCGACAACTACGACTACGTCCTCATCGACTGCCCCCCGTCCCTGACCCTGCTCACCCTCAACGGCCTGGTCGCTGCCAACGGCGTCATCGTCCCCATGCTTTGCGAATACTACGCCCTCGAAGGCATTTCCGACTTAGTGGCCACCGTCCGTAAAATCCGCCAAGCCATCAACCCCGATCTCGACGTAACCGGCATCGTCCGCACCATGTACGACAGTCGCAGCCGCCTCGTCGTCGAAGTCAGCGAACAGCTCAAACAACACTTCGGCAACCTGCTCTTCGACACCGTCATCCCCCGCAACATCCGCCTTGCCGAAGCCCCCAGCCACGGCCTCCCCGCCCTCGCCTACGACGCCCACGCCAAAGGCACACAGGCTTATCTGGACTTGGCCGATGAACTGATTGCACGGTTGGAAAAATAAACAGGGATATGAATATAAAAAGGCCGTCTGAAAGTTAAAGAGTACTTTCAGACGGCCTTTGGTTTGATTGGGAAAACATTTTAAAAAGACCGCGTGCGTGCCTTTGGGTACACACGCGGCTTGATGCAAGCTACAGTTTACTATACAGGCCACACTAGTTAAAAATTAATTTTTCTTGATAAACAACAAATTATATGTTATACAAAACAAATTTTTACTAATGCATTTATTTAAATAAAAATGAAGAATGGTACTTTTTTAAAAGCAATTGATTTTTTCTGTGGTGGCGGAGGAATGAGCTATGGAATGCAATCTGCTGGCATCAAAGTTCTAGCTGGAATAGATTACGAACCTAGCTGCAAAGAAACATATGAAGCCAATATAGATGCCAAATTTATACAGGCTGATGTTTTTGAATTGCAGCCTGAAACATTAGAAAAAGAACTCGGCTTAAAAAAGGATGATGATGATTTAATTCTTATAGGTTGTAGTCCTTGTCAATATTGGAGCGTTATTCAAACAGACAAACGAAAATCGGAAAAATCCAAGAGTTTGCTTTTGGAATTTCAACGGTTTGTAGAATATTTTAATCCCGGATATGTTGTTGTAGAGAATGTTCCGGGAATTCTGAGCAGGATGAAAGAAAGTGGGCTTGATAATTTCATAAAATTATTGGAAGAAAAAGGATTTACCGTCCATTTCGGTATTCACAATACGGCTGATTACGGAATTCCCCAAAGTCGTAAGAGGTTTACTTTGATTGCAAACAGAATAACCAAAGACAAGCTGGAGCCAGTCAAGTATTCGGGTAAACGGCTTACGGTGCGCGATGTTTTGGGAATGGAAAACGGCTTTCCGAAAATTATTGCGGGGCATCAAGATGAAACGGATTTTATGCATAGCTGTGCGGGATTATCCGATATCAATCTGAAACGATTGGCTTTGATACCTAAAAACGGAGGAAATCGTTTGGCTTTTGCACATATTCCCGAATTACAACTGAAATGTTTTATCGGGAAAGATGATAGCTTTAAGGATACGTTCGGTAGGCTATGGTGGGATAAACCCGCACCTACCATAACGACCAAATTCTTTAGTATTTCCAACGGGCGGTTTGTCCATCCAGAAGAAGACAGGGCGTTATCCCTGCGCGAAGGTGCAACATTGCAATCGTTCCCTCGTAACTATGTCTTTAAAGCGGGCAGCAGAGACAAGATAGCCCGTTTGATTGGTAATGCCGTTCCTCCGATGTATGCGGAAAAAATAGGTAGGGCAATTGTTGATAATATCGAATGTTAGAAAAGGAGAAAACATGTCTGAAAAAAAATTGAAAATGAGTTTCGAGCCAACCGTAATCGAACATTTGGGTGTAAAGATGTATTCGCATACTGTTCCTGCGATTGCCGAGTTGATAGCGAATGCCTACGATGCATGTGCCACGGAAGTGGAAGTTAGGTTATTCGATAAACCGGAGCATAAAATCATTATTAAAGATAATGGTATAGGAATGAGCTTCGATGAAATCAATGATTTTTATTTGAGAATCGGTCGGAACAGAAGGGAAGAAAAACAAGCCTCACCGTGCGGAAGAATTCCAACGGGTAAAAAGGGGCTTGGTAAATTGGCATTATTCGGGCTTGGTAACAAAATTGAAATCTCTACTATTCAAGGAAACGAACGGGTTACTTTTACTTTGGATTATGCAGAGATTAAAAAAAGTGAGCGTATTTATCAACCAAAGTTTCAGAAAGAATCTGTTGAACCCAATACCGAAAACGGAACAACTATAACTTTGACAGAGCTAACGAAGAAACAGGGATATCCATTAGATAATTATGTGGAGCGTCTTTCCCGCTTGTTTGATTTTCCGGCTCAGGATTTTAAAATCAAAGTAAGATTGAACGACTCGGAACCCAAAATCATTGATGGAAACCTAAAATATAATCTTGTAACCCCGCAATTTGAATGGAAATATGAAAATTTGGTAACCGCTATTCCTTCATTATCTTTAAAATTCGAACAATATGAATTTAGTGGTTTGATAAAAGGCAAATTTATTACAACTGAAAAACCGTTAAAGAACGATATGAAAGGTATTACGTTGTTTGCTAACGGTAGAATGGTTAATACTCCGGAATTCTTCACAGATAGTGAATCTAGCCATTTCTACTCTTATCTGACAGGATGGTTAAGTATTGATTTTATAGATAATGATGATGAAGATTTAATCGCTACAGATAGGACATCATTGGATTGGAAGCATCCTAAAACTTCAAAATTACGGGTTTTCCTTGGGGAAATCGTCCGAGCCATCGGGCAAGATTGGAGAAAAAGAAGAAAAAAAGAGAAAGATGACGAAGTGAAAGGCGAAAGCGGAGTTGATATCGAAGATTGGAAAAGCAAATTACCAGAAGAGGAAAGGGACCCAGTAGAAGTTATTTTGAATCGTTTGGAAGATTCGGAGCTTACAAATAGAGAACAAGCGGAAGTAATCTCTGCCTTACATAGTATTATTCCAGAATATCCTTACTATCATTGGCGGCATCTGCATCAGGATTTGCATACTGCCTGTAATGATTTTTACAATGAAAAGAAGGATTATTTAAGTGCTGCAATCGAGGCAGTTAAAGTTTTCGAAGATAAGGTTCAGAAGCAGACAGGTCTTCATAGCATAGATGGAAGGGAATTGATTGAAAAAGCCTTCGGGAGTAAAAATTCTATACTTCTATTAACGAATAACAAAACGCAGGCGGAACAGAATTTAGAAGATGGTCTTGAACAGCTTGCATGCGGAACATGGACTGGATTTAGAAATCCTGTGCAACATGAGTTAAGAGCAAATTTATCTCCTAGCATTTTTAATGACAAGGATGCTTTGGATTTAATCAGCTTAGTTTCATATTTATTAAGAAAAGTGGAACAAACAAAAAAACGAGCTAAGCCTACATCGTCTTAAATTTTATGACCGATATTTTCACTCCATCCAAACGTTCCTTCGTGATGTCAAAAATCCATAGCAAAGAAACCAAACCGGAAGTATTGGTAAGGAAATTTCTTTTTTCCCAAGGTTTCCGTTATCGGAAAAACGATAAACGCTATGCAGGCAAACCAGATATCGTTTTGCCGAAATATAAAACAGTCGTGTTTATACACGGCTGTTTTTGGCACGGGCACTCTTGTAATAAAGGACACATCCCGAAAAGCAATACGGATTTTTGGTTGGAAAAAATCACAAAAAATCGCAAACGTGATTTTAAAAATGAAACCGAGCTGGAAAAGCTTGGTTTCAAAGTGATTGTCGTTTGGGAGTGCGAATTAAAAAATAAAGCTATTTGTAGGGAGCGATTAAATCAGTTGGTCGAGGAAATAAAAGATGCCGTCTGAAAAAATCAGACGGCATTTTCCTTTAATTAAGACCCTCCCATACCTTCATCAACCTCTTCACCGACACCGGATATGGCGTCTTCAATTCCTGTGCAAACAGCGACACTCTCAATTCTTCAATCATCCATTTAAACGCGGCGAGGTCGTCTGAAACGGGGAGGCCTTGTTTGATCAGGCTGTCGGTTTTTTCCTGCCACATTTGTTCCAATTCCTGTATATCGGTTTCGCGGGCTGCATCGCGGGCGGGGTTGCCACTGTATTTTTCAAGGCGCAGGGTCATGGCTTTGAGGTAGATGGGGAGGCGTGGCCATTGTGCCCATGGGGTACGGGTGGCGAAGCCGGCGGCGAGCAGGGTTTGGAGGCGTAGTCTTAGAAGGTGGGTCAATGGGTGTTTGCCGAGTTTGCCGTTGAGTTCGGCATAGGCGGCGGCGGTTTCCTGTAAGTAGCGGCTGAGGGCTTCTTTGACGGCGGGCAGGCGGCTGCGGGCGCGTTTGATTTGTTCTTTGAAGGCTTTTTCGTTGCGCGGCAGCTCGTCTTCGCCGATAAAGGCGCGGTCGCAGACGGCTTGGGTGAGGTCGTCGCGCAGGGTGTCGGCGTTGATGTGTTTGAGCAGCATGGCGGCTTGGGTGAAGCCTTGGATGCCTTTGTTCAAATCTTTTACCTGCTCTTTTAATTGCAGCTTCATCAATTCGATTACGCCTTGACGGTGTGCCTGTTCGGCGGCTTCGTTAGTGTCAAACAGGCGCAGGGCGATGCGGCCGTCTTTTTCTTTTTGCAGGCCGAGATAGCCGGTGAGCTGTTGTTTGCCGCGTGCGAACTTGATGGATTCGGGCAGGGTGCCGATGTCCCATGCGGTAACGTTGTCGCGCTCGAATTCTTGGGTGTTGTCGCGGAAGGTAACGGCGGCGGCTTGGCCGAGTTGTTGTTGCAATTCGTGCAGTTTGCGGCCGCCGGCAAGCTCTTGTCCGCCGTCGTCGATAATACGCAGATTCAGATAGCAGTGTTCGGGCAATTCTTGCGCCGCCCATGCGTCTTGGTCGATTTGCTCGAGAATCCGCATATCGCCGGCGCTTTTGGCGATAAAGTGCGCCAACTGGGGAATGATGGCCGCTTGGCGGTCGGGATTGCTTTCGAGGAATTTGGTGATGAAATCGGGCACGGGCACGCAAATGCGGCGGATTTGCTTCGGTAGGGCTTTAATCAGCAGCTGGATTTTTTCGCGCAACATACCGGGCACCAGCCATTCGAGCGACGGCGCGTGCAGACGGTTGAGGACGGTCAGCGGCACGGTCATGGTCACGCCGTCGAGCGGGTGGTGCGGCTCGAAGCGGTAGGAAAGTTTGAACTTGCCGTCTGCGGTTTGCCAGAATTTGGGGAATTGCTCTTCGGTAATGTGCGCGGCGGCGTGTTGCATCAAATCGTCGCGGCTGAGGAACAGCAGGCGCGGGTTGTCGCGCTCGGCGGTTTTGAGCCAGGCTTCAAAGGTGCGGATATCGGCAAGGGGCAAAGGTTTCAGACGGCCTTTTTGAGATGCTGGCTGCTTTTTAGGTTTGGGGTCGTCTGAAACATTTTGTCGGGTATGTGAACTCGGTTCGCGCTCGTGGTTGGACGCATCTTTGGAATCCGCGTGCGCGGCTTGCGCCACGCGCCCTGCGTTGCGCTGGTTTGCTTGTCCGTTTTGATCGGCTGTCTTGTCCGACTGGGTTTGTCCGCCCTCTTCGTTTCCCCAAACGCCGCCTTTCGCGTCTTTCCACACCAGCTCGGGCAGCCGTTCGTTATAAAACGCAAACAGGGCTTCGTCATCGACCAATACGTCTTGCTTGCGCGATTTGTGTTCGAGTTCGGTAATTTCTTTAATCAGCTTTTTATTGTGAACAAAAAAGGCCGTCTGAAGATTGCTTTCCTGCGCCACCAATGCGCCGCGGATAAAGATTTCACGCGCTTCTTCGGGCGCAACTTTGCCGTAAGACACGGGGCGGCGCGGCAATACGGTCAGGCCGTAAAGCGTCACGCGTTCGCTGGCGACGACTTCGCCGCGTTTTTGCTCCCAGTGCGGCTCAAAATAGTGGTAGCGGACGAGGTGCGGCGCTTCCTGCTCTATCCATTCGGGCTGGATAACGGCGACGTCGCGCGCGTAAAGGCGCGTGGTTTCAACCAATTCTGCCGCCATCACCCATTTGGGTTTGGCTTTGAACAGGGCTGAGGCGGGGAAAAGGTGGAAACGGCTGCCGCGCGCGCCGGTGTAGTCGTTGCCATCGGGCGATTTCATTCCGACGTTGGCGATAAGGCCGGTCAGCAGGGCACGGTGGATTTGTTCGTAGCCGGCTTCTTTTGCGGCGCGGATTTGGGCACGGTGTTGTTTCTTATCCAGTTGTTTTTGTTTGAGTTTGGCCGCTAAATCTTGGTCGCCTTGGCTTTCAGACGGCCTTAATTGCTCTTGGGAAGGAGGTTGTCTAAACGCGGCTTCTTTGGTGGTCAAACCCATTTCAATCGCGGTTTGGGCAAGCTGGTGGTGCAGCTCGCGCCATTCGCGCATCCGCAGGTGCGACAGGAAATATTGGCGGCACCACTGCACCAACTGCTTGTTGGACAAGCCTTTATCGCGCTCGCGTTGGAAGCTGTCCCAAATATTCAGATAGGCAAGGAAATCGGATTGCTTGTCGGTAAAGCGTTCATGCGCCTTAGCCGCGGCATCGCGCGCTTCCAGCGGCCGCTCGCGCGGGTCTTGAATCGACAGTGCGGACGCAATCACCAGTATTTCCGCCATACAGTCGTGC
Organism: Neisseria sp. P0004.S004; assembly: GCF_051963335.1. Taxonomy (NCBI): domain Bacteria; kingdom Pseudomonadati; phylum Pseudomonadota; class Betaproteobacteria; order Neisseriales; family Neisseriaceae; genus Neisseria; species Neisseria sp. P0004.S004. The sequence continues at coordinate 88,608 of NZ_JBQCUK010000008.1, read as the reverse complement.
TTCTTCGCCGCCAGCAAAATACGCGCGATTTTCGGGTCGATGGGCAGACGCGCCATTTGTTCGCCGAGTTTAGTCAGGCGGTAGCGCGTGTTGGCACCGATATGGCCCGAACTGTTTTGCAGGCCGTCTGAAACATTGGCTGGGTTGGATCGTGCATCCATGCCTGATCCGCGTACTTGGTTTTTCATATTTTGCATAGTCTTGTCGGTCGGGCATCTTCCCCGACATCATCTAAATTTGTTTTTATTGGTTTTCACGCCGCTTATTGCGGATAAACATATTCCGCCTTGCCGTCGCGAATGTTCAAGCTGCCTGCATCGCCTGTAATCAGATTGCCCGTTACCGAGCCTTCGCTACAACCTGAAACCGGCATATCGTAGCCCAGCGTGTGAATCAGGAACGTTGAAAGCTGCTGATGGAAGGCAATCTCGCAAGGTGCAAAAGCTTGGTTGGCAGCCTGTTGCACGGCCTTATCCGGGCTGTACAACACCAGCGGCACGAGATAGCTGTCGGGCTGCACCGTGCCTTGATTGTAGGTATCTTGGCGCACATACTGACCATGATCGGAGGTATAGGCAAACAGCCAGTTGCCGTCAGGCTGCTTTTGCAGCTGCTCGAATACGGTTTGAATCATTTGGTCGGTTTTGTGGATAGTGTTGTCGTACTTATCCACAATATTGGCTTCGCCGAATACTTTATCTTGAGGCTGCAACAATGCGCCGTATGGAACATGCGAACCGCGTTGGTGCAACACGATAAAATGCTTGCCCTGCTGCAAATTGATTTTGTCAAACAGCGGCAGCAGCTTCTCATCAGGCATATTGTCGCCGTTGCCATAGCCCAGCTGCGTCGGCTGAATCAGATGGTCTATCCATTTCTTACCGATTAAGTTCAAAATCGCCATCTCGTTTTCCGCCTGCGCGCTGTAAAAATACGTTTCATAACCCTGCTCTTTAGCAAGGCGGAACATATTGGTATCGCCGCTGCTGATTTGCTCATAGCCGTTGGCATGCGGTATCGCATTGAAGAAGCTGGGCAGGGACACAGCCGTCATCAAAGCGGCGGAATAGCTTTGTTTCACAATCGGCTTAAAGTCGGCTTGCGACAGCTGGGTCAAAAACGGCGAAGTTTCACGTCCGTAGCCAAACAATTTCAAATGCGCCGCGCTTTCGCTTTCGCCCATAATCAGGACGATATTTTGAACACTGCCCTGCCCGATTTTGCTTGGCGCAGACTGTTTGAACACAGGAATCTTGCTTAAATCAAACAACTGATACGGCAACACGCGCCCGACAAAATAGCCGAAGCTGAAATAATTGGCTTTGACGCGGCTGTATGTCGGTTTGGGCGAAATACCGTGTTCCTGCGTCGTGCTGAATGAGCGTCCAAAAATCAGCAACATCGCCGCAGCGAACAATATATCGGCGGCAAAATGCGTCTTACGGCGGAACTTGGCAAGGCTGCAAAACAGCACAACTTCCAACATACCCCACAACACAGGCAGCCACAACTTATCCAACATCGACGCGCCCGCGCTGCCGACTTCGGTAACCTCTTTCAGCATCAGCCAATAATTAATGCCCGTCATCCAACTTTGATAAACCGCGTAATGCACATTGTTGGCAATAATGCTGAGCGCAAAAAACACCGCAATCAACAAACGCGTCGCCTTATAACGCGCAAACAGATACAGCGCGGCAATCACAAATGTCAGCGCAAACGTTTCTGCCATTTTTGCCGCCGGCAGGGTTTCAATCCCGAATACAAAGCGATAGGTAATTTCGCTGGCAGTAAGTAGGGATGAATACAGAAAGAGAACGAAAAGGGATTTTTTCATAATGGGAAGTTCACAATAAAAGTTGCAGGACGGGTTAGGGTGTGCGGCAACGGTATTCTTCAGCAGCTATCTGTTTACAGATTGTTTTTCAAGAATGAGGTCGTCTGAAAATGGTTTGTGTGGTTGATTAAGGGGGTAGATTGTTTTTGGTTTTGTAGGTCAGACATAAATGCCTGCCCTACTTAATTTTCAGACGGCCTCCACCGCCCCCAATTCCAACAACACCTGAAAACCGTCATTGATATACCGCGAATCGGGCATTTTCAAAAACAGTAAAGTAAACGACAAAATGTAAGTAAATTTTGTGTTACTGAGTAGATGTGCCGTTTATTCGCTGAGTCTGATCAGGCGGTAGAGTGAGTGACTTTTAGGTAGGTCTGGTTTATTTGTATGGGGTAGGCTGCCTATGGGGGTGGAGGGTGTGTTGTAGTTGTTTTTTGTGTTCTGCATGATTCTAGGTCGGACATCAATTCTCGGCCGTTTTTTAGACAGTCTTTTATTTTTCAGATAGGCATTTAAGCATTTTTAGACTACTAAAAGTATTTTGGTTGTATATTCTCCAATCGTTGTAATAATTGTTCGGCTTGTGCTATATGAAATTGTTTTAAATAAAGTACCTTGCCTTTTGCTGAATTAAACAGTTTTTCATAAGTGGTAACATGTATTTCCTTATGTTTAAAGGCCTGTTCGCATTTAAAAACTATGGAGCGAATTTCTTTTCGTTTTTCTTTTGGTAGTGTTGGCTTGTCTACTGAAACATTCATATTATTCACAGTTTGCTGGTGACCTTTATGCATAACCTTGTGCTTTTTTCGATTAGGTTTTGCATCAACACTATGAAAGAGCGAATAAATTTTACTGATAATTTTTTGCATTTCTGCTTTGCTTAAATTCCTTTTGGTAGAAACCGTTACATCATCAACAAACCTGGTATAAACAAGTCCTTGTTTTTGAAATTCAGCAACCAAATCTGCTTCACGCTGCCACCAAATCAAATTACACAAAAAGCCACTAACCTTACTTCCCTGCACCAAGTATCCTTGATAAGTTACCAATTCAGCTAAGCAATCGGCAACATCATGAGGAAAGTGGAAAAATCCAGTCCATACTTGATGAACTATTTTTTTGCTGATACTTGGAAAAAAATTAGAAATGTCTTCTTTAATGAGAATGTTCATTCCGATGTGTTCTTTAGCATTAGTTATACTGCTGCGTTTTTGAATTCCTCCTTGCAAATATTCGGGGTAATTCAATATTTTGAAAAATTTTTTAGCAATTTTTTCGTGAATAATTTTTAATCTATCACGAACATTATAGGTATCCCGAAAAGTACCATCAGGTTTTAATTTATGCTCATGCAAGAAATAGAATGAATCAGAATATTGCCGTAAATAAAACAACTCTTCTAATGTAATGCCCAAGCAAATAGCCAGTTTTTCTAAACTGGCTATGGGTTTGTGTGGATAGCAAAAAGAAACAGGTTTATTCATCATTGTCACCAATTGCAGATAAAGCCAATGCTGATAATTTTTCTGATAATTCTGTACTCATACCAGCTTTTTCATCTGCATCTGCTGCCAAAAACATTAAAACCGTTGATGGAATTTGTAAAGCTAGACAGATTTTTTCAAGTGTAGATAAATTTGGGTCTCGCTTACCCTGTTCTAACAGCGTTAAATAAGAAACTGATAATCCAGAATTTTCTGCCAGTTTAGTTTTGGTAAATCCTTTTTGGTTGCGACATAATTTAATCGCCCTACCAATATTCATTATCTAGCTCCTTATCATAGAATAATAAAAAGCAACCTGTTGCACCCAAGCCTACTATTTATCCAGTAATTGCATAATGCCGCGAATTACCGGCAACCACTCCAAAATTTCTCCCAAAATTTGCAGCAATTTAGATTTTGTTAAATCATTATGCTGTTCTAAATCCTGAATAACTTGGTCTAGTTTTGCTTGTGTGCTGCTATCCATACCATCATGCATTTCCATTTTCAACTGTTTCAAAGTATCAATGGTATTTTTCAAAAGAATTTTCATAATAAATCTTTCGTTTAACAGGGCGACATTGCCCAGTCGTCAAACAATACCGAACTGTTAAGAAATAGTATGGATAGCACAGGTTGCTTTCATATTGCTGCTTATTGCATTGCGTTCAATGCAATAAGCAGCTTCCAGTCGTTTATTTGATTTTTTTTAGGCTTAGGTTGCTAACTTTGCTTTGGCTACCCATTCCTAATCAGAACGAGGAAGTAGTTTACCTTTTAGGGTAAACGACACGAAAGTGCCACTGTCATGTTCGGTACATCAGATTATTATCTTTTGAAATGCATCGAGCCGATTGCAGCTCGTCCACAGGTTGGCATAATAGCAGACACGCTTTTTAAGTGCAACATTTTTTGACTGTCAGTTAAAAAATGTTGCTTTCTGAGTAAGTCTTTTTGAAGACTGATACAAAACCCAATACCGTCTGAGATATTTGGGTTTACCAATGCAAACTAAGGGCTTTACTTTTCAGACGGCCTCCACCGCACCCAATTCCAGCAATACCTGAAAACCGTCATTGATATACCGTGAATCGGGCATTTCTAAAAATGGAAATGCTGCTACGTCGCCCAGGTTCAGCGATGCCATGCGCAGGATGACGGCGGCGAGGTTGCTGCGGACGATTTCGGGATCGGTAAATTCGGGGCGGCTGTTGAAATCTTCTTCTGAAAACAGTCGGATACAGACGCCTGCGGAAACGCGGCCGCAGCGGCCGGAGCGTTGGCGGGCGGCGGCTTGGGAGATTTTTTCTACATGAAGCTGCTCCACTTTCGCCCGTGCGGAATAGCGTTTGACGCGCGCGAGGCCGGTGTCGATGACGTATTTGATGCCCGGCACGGTGAGCGAGGTTTCGGCGACGTTGGTCGCCAGCACGATGCGGCGTTTTGCGCCTGAAGGGTGGAAGATTTTATGCTGCTCGGCGTGCGACAGGCGTGCGAACAGGGGCAGGATTTCGTCGTTGCGGCGCAGCGTGGATTTGCGCAGGGCTTCGGCGGCTTCGCGGATTTCGCGTTCGCCCGGCAGGAACACCAAAATATCGCCTTCACCGTAGCGCGCCAATTCATCGGCGGCGTCGACAATCGCGTCGGTCAGCTCCACTTCTGCATCGTCTTCGTCTTTGCTGGTAAGCGGTCGGTAGAGGATTTCGACGGGGTAGGTGCGCCCGCTCACTTCTAAAACAGGCGCGCCGTTGAAGTGTTGGGAGAAGCGTTCTGCGTCTATCGTTGCCGAGGTGATGATAACTTTCAAATCGGGGCGGCGCGGCAGCAGTTGTTTCAAATAGCCCAAGAGGAAGTCGATGTTCAGGCTGCGCTCGTGCGCTTCGTCGATGATAATCGTGTCGTAGGCGGCGAGATAACGGTCGGTCTGGGTTTCCGCCAACAGGATGCCGTCGGTCATCAGTTTGACGCAGGCATCGCGCGAGGTATGGTCGGTAAAACGCACTTTATAGCCGACCGCACTACCGATTTCTGATTTCAGCTCTTCGGCAATCCGCTCTGCCACGGAATGCGCGGCCAAACGGCGCGGCTGGGTATGCCCGATTAAACCTGCTGCCCCGCGTCCGAGTTCCAAACAAATCTTGGGCAGCTGCGTGGTTTTGCCCGAACCGGTTTCGCCGCAAATAATCGTTACCTGATTCTCGGCAATGGCTTTTTTGATTTCGTCGAGTTTTTCGTGAACGGGCAGCGTGTTGTCAAATTCGGGCTTGGGCAGTTTGGACAGGCGTTGCAGATAGAGGTCGTGCGATTTTTTGTATTTTTCCTCAACCTTGGCTAAGCCGCCGTATTTATTGGGGTTTTTAAAGGCAGATCGCAGAAAATGGCGGTCTTTGGAGAGGGTTTGGGCGAAATCGGGTTGCGGCATGATGGTGCAATAAATTGAATAATGTGAAAAGAATGGAATTATAGCAAAAGGCCGTCTGAAACTTGCTTGCTTTCAAGTTTCAGACGGCCTTTGTATGGATAAACCGTTTTAGTCGGCGGCGTGCCAAGGTTTTTGCATACCGGCGTGGAAACTCGGTTTTTCTCCGCCCCACAAGGTGTCGATGTCGTAGAAGTCGCGCACGGCAGGGAGCATGACGTGGACAACGAGGTCGCCTGCATCGACGAGCGTCCATTCGCCGCTGTCGCCTTCGGTGCTGAGGATTTCGAAACCGGCTTCTTTCAAATCGACGGCAACGTTGTTGGCCAGTGCTTTGACTTGGCGTGTGCTGTCGCCGCTGGCAATAATCATGCGGGCGAACAGGGAGGTTTTGTCTTGGGTTTCCAAAACGGAGATGTCTTTGGCTTTGATGTCTTCGAGGGCGTTTACGGCCACTTCGACCATTTTTTGCAGGTCTTGCAATTCTTGTTCGTTCATTGTTTTCCTAGTTGAAATGTTTTCAGACGGCATTATAGCTTATCTGCCTGAATAAACGCTATTTTTCATAGAGTTTGTGTTGGCGGATGTATTGGGCGACGGGTTGCGGCAGGCCGTCTGAATGGTGCGTTTTGGCGAGATTGGCGCGGATTTGGGTGGAGCTGGTGTTGTGCAGCGGCGCGTTGAGGATGCGGACGCTGCCGTTTTGCAGGGCTTCGCCGAGCCATGCGTGCAATTCGCGCGGGGTTTTGTTGAGGTTGTCGCCCTGTCGCATGGCAATGGCGATATGGGTTTGGCGCACGAGGGTTTGCCATTTTTTCCATGTGTGCAGCTGCATCAGGCTGTCACTGCCCATCAGCCACCACAGTTGCGCGCCGGGAAACTGCTGGCGGAAGATTTGGACGGTGTCAAACGTATAAGTCGCGCCGTCGCGGACGATGTCGCAGTCGCTGGCGGCGAATCTCGGCTCGTCGGCGATGGCGAGTTCGACCATATTGAGGCGCTCTTTCGCCGGCGTGCGCGTGCTGTCTTTGTGGTACGGGTCGCCTGCCGGCAGGAAGACGACAAGGTCCAAACCGATTTCGTCGGCAAAGGCGCGGGCGATGTGGAGGTGGCCGTTGTGGATGGGGTCAAACGTGCCGCCGAATAATCCGATGTTTTTCATTTCGTGGTGGTGTCTGCGTTAGATGTTTTGGCCGTCTGAAGCGGGCAGGCTGCCGTCAACAATCAGGTTGAGCTTGCCTGTGGTCGGGTGGATGACCAGGCCGTGGACGGCGATATTGTCGGGCATCAGCGGATGTTTGCGAATCAGCTCGACGGTATGGCGCACGCTGTCTTCGACATCGTCAAAACCGGTCAGCCAGCCGTCCAAATCGATACCGGCGTTGCGCAGGGTTTCGATGCGGTCGTCGGGGATATTGCTGTCGTGTACGCGTTGGAGGAACTCTTCGGCGTGTAATCCGCGCATACCGCAGTCATGGTGGGCAATGACCATGATTTCTTTGACTTTGAGTTCAAATACGGCCACCAACAAACTGCGCATTACCGAACCCCAAGGATGGGTCACCAGCGCACCGGCGTTTTTGATGAGCTTGGCATCGCCGTTTTTCAAACCCAACGCGTTGGGCAGCAATTCGATAATGCGCGCGTCCATACAGGAGAGGATGGCCAGCTCGCGGCCGGGGTATTTGTTGGTAAAGTATTTTTCGTATTCGCCTGTTTCGACGAAATGTTGGTTATAGGCGAGGATTTCGCTCAATTCACTCATGATGTGCTCGTTTCGGATGGTTTACTCTATTATAGCGGTTTTCGGGTAGTGCGGTTGTTTTGCAAATTCGCCGTAAACGGCTAAAATCGACGTATCTTTAGTTCTTTTGGAGGATGTGCCGTGTCTCAGTCTTTCCGCTTTGAACAGGTATTCGCGCCCGATGTCCACGATGCATTGTGGGATTGGGCGCAAACCAGCTATGGCGCATCCGACGATTGGTGCATTCTGTATCTCAACGGCCTGCCTTTGGGCCGTCTAAACCCGTTATGGCGCGAACGCCTCGGGCAAGATTGGACAGGCAGGCAGTCGACCCTTTCAGACGGCCTGAATTTGGAAACTGACGGCTGGCCGGAAATGGGCGACAGTTTGCAAACGCTGGCGCAAAAATGGCGCGAGTGCGGTTGGCTCAAAGGTTGGCGCGGTGAAAAGTTCGACATCTGCGACCAGGCAGGCAAGCCTTTATGCGCACTCGAACGCGCCGCCTTCCGTCCGTTCGGCCTGATGAGTCAGGCAGTGCATTTGAACGGATTGGTCGAAACAGAAAACAGTCTGCGCTTTTGGATAGGCCGCCGCAGTCCGCACAAAGCCGTCGATCCAAACAAACTCGACAACCTGACCGGCGGCGGCATCAGCAGCGGCGAGAGGCCGTCTGAAGCCGTCTGCCGCGAAGGTGAAGAAGAAGCAGGCATTCCCGCTTCTCTGACACCCCATATCCGACCGACCGCCCAGATATATAGTTTGCGCCCCGTTAACCGCGGTGTCCACAACGAAATCCTGCATATCTTCGACATTATCCTGCCCGAAGACTTCCAACCCGCCAACCAAGACGGCGAAGTCGCCGGTTTTGAACTGATGGACATCCCCACCCTGCTCGATGCCATGCTGGGCGGACACATGATGCACGATGCCCAGCTGGTCACGATCGAAGCCTGCCGGCGATACGACCTGATCGACCCTAAACATCCGCTGTCCGCATGGCTCGACAGCATCCGTTGCCGACCCCATTTTTAAAGGCCGTCTGAAACCATGTTGCAACTCAAAAACATCAACAAACGCTTCGGCAACAAAACCGTTGCCCAAGACATCAACCTAAACGTCGAAGCAGGAGAAATCCTCGCCGTACTCGGCCGCTCCGGCTGCGGCAAATCCACCCTGCTCAAAACCATCGTCGGCCTGGTGCGTCCCGACAGCGGCGAAGTCTGGCTCAACGGCGACAACATCACCGACATGCCGTCTGAAAAGCGCAATATCTCGCTGATGTTTCAAGACTACGCCCTTTTGCCGCATTTAACCGCCCTCGATAACGTCGGTTTCGGCCTCAAAATGCGCCGTCTGCCCAAAGCCGAAATCGAAGAACAATCCATGCAGGCCTTGCGCGACATCGGTTTGGAACACGAAGCACAACGCAAACCCGAAAGCCTCTCCGGCGGCGAACAGCAACGCCTCGCCCTCGCGCGCGCCCTAATCACGCGCCCGTCGCTGTTGCTCTTGGACGAAGCCTTCTCCAGCCTCGACACCCACCTGCGCCGCCACCTGCGCACCCTGACCGCCGAACGCATCCGCAGTCAAAACATCCCCGCCATCCTCGTGACCCACTCCGCCGAGGAAGCCTGCACCATGGCCGACACCATCGCCATCATGCACGAAGGCCGCATCCTCCAACACGGCACGCCGGAAACCCTTATCCGCCGCCCCGTCAACGCCCAAGCCGCCCTGCTGCTCGGTTTGGCCAACACCGACGACACACGCTACATCCCCCAACACGCCATCCGATTCGACCCGAACGGCACGGCCGTCCGCATCAGCGAAGCCGTCCCTCTCGCCGAAGGCATACGCCTCACCCTTGCCCATCCGCAATACGGCGATTTGATTTGGTATCCCCACGCCGACCACGATACGGACAAACCGCCAACCGGACAGGAAATCCGCATCAGCGTGGATGAAGGTCAAATTGTTTGGTTTGATTGAATTTGATGGATTGAGAAAAAGAAAAAGGCCGTCTGAAAAAACATTTTTCAGACGGCCTTGTCTATTCAATCAAAATCAGTCTTTCAACTTCGCCAACTGGGTTTGAACTTTCGCCATTTTGTCTTCCAATTCCGCCAAATCGGCTTTGTCTTTTTCCACCAAATGCGCCGGGGCTTTTTCGGTGTAGCCGGGTTTGGAGAGTTTGGCATTGAGTTTGTCCAAGGCTTTTTGCAGCTTCTCGGCTTCTTTGCTCAAACGGGCGGTTTCGGCGGCTTTGTCGATTTCGACTTTCAACATCAGGCGCGCGCCGTTGCAGACGGCGACAGGTGCGTCTTCTGCTTCGGGCAGGCTGTCCACCAGCTTGGCTTCGGTCAATCGTGTCAGCGACGGCAGGTATTTGAGCAGGCCTTCGAGTTCTGCGCTGCCTTCGACGAAGAGCGGCGCTTTGACGTTTGGCGCGATACCCATTTCGCCGCGCAGTTTGCGCACTTCTTCCACCAAGTCTTTCAATGCGGCCATTTTGTCGAAGGCCGTCTGAACGATTTGTTCTTTATCGGCTTGCGGATAGGCGGCCAACATGATGCTGTCGGCGGTTTTGGCATTCGCCAGAGGGGCAACGACCTGCCACAGCTCTTCGGTAATGAACGGCATGATTGGGTGCAGCAGGCGCAGGATGGTTTCAAGTACGCGCACGAGGGTGCGGCGTGTGGTGCGCTGGGTTGTCGGGCAGCCGGTTTGGATTTGCACTTTTGCCAGCTCGATGTACCAGTCGCAATATTCGTTCCACACAAATTCGTACAGCGTTTGTGCGGCAAGGTCGAAGCGGTAGGTTTCAAAGGCTTCGGCAACGGCGGCTTCGGCTTGTTGCAGTTTGCCGATAATCCATTGGTCGGCGAAGGTAAACGCCAACGGCTGCATTTCGTCTTGACCGCAGTCTTTGTCTTCGGTGTTCATCAACACGAAGTTGGTGGCGTTCCACAATTTATTGCAGAAGTTGCGGTAGCCTTCGGCGCGTTTGAAGTCGAAGTTGACGCTGCGGCCGAGGCTGGCGTAGCTCGCCATGGTGAAGCGCAATGCGTCCGCGCCCATGCTCGGAATGCCTTCGGGGAAGAGTTTTTTGGTTGCGTCTTCCACTTTCGGCGCGGTTTCGGGTTTGCGCAGGCCGGTGGTACGTTTTACCAGCAGTTTTTCCAAGTCGATGCCGTCGATCAAATCCACAGGGTCGATAACGTTGCCTTCGGATTTGGACATTTTTTTGCCTTCGTGGTCGCGCACGATGCCGTGGATGTACACGTCTTTAAACGGTACTTTGCCGGTGAAGTGGGTGGTCATCATAATCATGCGCGCCACCCAGAAAAAGATGATTTCGTAGCCTGTTACCAAGACGTTGGACGGCAGGAAGGCTTTGAGTTCGTCGGTTTCAGACGGCCAGCCGAGTGTGGAAAACGGTACGAGCGCGGAGGAGAACCATGTATCCAATACATCTTCTTCGCGGGTCAAGCCTGTTTTGCCGGCTTGTTTTTCGGCTTCTTCCTGATTGCGGGCGACGTACACATTGCCTTCGTTGTCGTACCATGCAGGGATTTGATGACCCCACCACAGTTGGCGTGAGATACACCAGTCTTGGATGTTGTTCATCCATTGGTTGTAGGTATTGACCCAGTTTTCAGGGATAAAGCGCACTGCGCCGCTGTCGACGGCTTTTTTGGCTTTGTCGGCGAGGCTCAGGCCTTTGAATTCGCTGTCGGGTTCGCCGCCATTTGGCGTGGCAGACATGGCGACAAACCATTGGCTGGTCAACATCGGTTCAATCACTGAGCCGGTGCGGTCGCCCTTCGGCGTCATCAGCGTGTGCGGTTTGATTTCGACCAAGAAGCCTTGTTCCTGCAAATCGGCAACCATTTGTTTGCGTGCGGCAAAGCGGTCTAAGCCTGCGTATTTTTCAGGCAGGGCAAAGCCTTGTTGCGCTTCGCCTTTGAAGTTGAACACTTCGGCGTTTGCCAGCACTTTGGCTTCCAAATCGAACACATTAATCAGGCGCGTGTTGTGGCGTTTGCCGACTTCGTAGTCGTTGAAGTCGTGCGCAGGCGTGATTTTCACGCAGCCTGTGCCGAAGTCTTTTTCAACGTATTCGTCGGCAATCACGGGAATGGTGCGGCCGGTCAGCGGTAGGATTAATTCTTTGCCGATTAAGTGGGTGTAACGTTCGTCTTCGGGATTGACGGCAACGGCAACGTCGCCCAGCAACGTTTCAGGACGGGTGGTCGCCACGATAACGGCTTCGGCGGGATTGTCCGCCAACGGATAGCGGATGTGCCACATAGAGCCTTGTTCTTCCACGCTTTCCACTTCCAAATCAGACACTGCGGTACCCAATACCGGATCCCAGTTCACCAAGCGTTTGCCGCGGTAAATCAAGCCTTGTTCAAACAGGCGCACAAACACTTCGGTCACGGTTTCGGCACGCACGTCGTCCATTGTGAAATACTCGCGCGTCCAGTCGGCAGAGCAGCCCACGCGGCGCATTTGTTGGGTAATCGTACCGCCGGAAACTTCTTTCCATTCCCACACTTTTTCCAAGAATTTTTCACGACCCAAGTCATGACGGGACACGTTTTGCGCGGCAAGCTGACGCTCGACCACGATTTGCGTAGCGATGCCCGCGTGGTCGGTGCCCGGAATCCAGGCGGTGTTGCAGCCTTTCATGCGGTAGTAGCGGGTCAGGCCGTCCATGATGGTTTGGTTGAAGGCATGACCCATGTGCAGCGTACCGGTTACATTGGGCGGCGGCAGTTGGATGGAGAAAGACGGTTTCGTCAAATCCATATCAGGTTGGAAATAGCCCTGCTCTTCCCAGTTTTGATAATGTTTGGATTCGATTTCGGCTGGATTGTATTTGTCTAACATGATGGAACTTTGTGAAATTAAGGTTATTTTTGATGTGCGGATTATAACGCAAAAAGGCCGTCTGAATCATTTCAGACGGCCTTTGGCATACGGGTTTTAAAAACGGAACAATACCAGGCTGACGGCAATCACCGCCATGCCCGTTGTCAGGCCGTAAACGGTTTCATGGCCGTCTGAATAGCGTTTGGCGGCCGGCAGCAGCTCGTCCAACGCCAAAAACACCATCACACCGGCTATCACGCCGAATACCGAACCAAACACGACAGGCGACAAAAACGGCTGCAAAACCAAATAGCCCAAAGCCGCCCCCAAAGGCTCGGCCAAGCCGGATAGTAGACACGCCCACACCGTTTTCTTACGGCTGCGGGTGGCAAAATAAACCGGCGCGGCAATGGAAATGCCCTCCGGAATATTATGGATGGCAATCGCCAAGGCCAAAGGCATCCCGACCGCCGGATTTTCCAAGGTGGCAAAAAACGTCGCCAAGCCTTCGGGGAAATTGTGCGCCGTAATCGCAAACGCCGCCATCATGCCGACTCGCGCGATATGGCGGCGTTTGCTTTCTTGAAACGACGGATCTTGCGCATCCAAGGTTTCATGCGGGTTCGGCACCAGGCGGTCAATCAGCGCGATGCCGCCCATCCCGGCCAAAAATGCCATGGTCGCCGCCGCAAACGCGTGGTCTTTATCATAAATTTCAGCGAACGCCTCGCTGGATTTGCTGAAAATCTCCGTCAGGGAAACATACACCATCGCACCGCCGGCAAATGCCAAACCAAACGACAACACGCGCGGATTGGGCGTTTTGGAAAACATCACCAAACCGCTGCCTAATACGGTAAACAAACCGGCAGCCAACGTGATGGAAAAGGCAACGGCCAAATTAGACATCGAAAAATCGGGCATGAGAAAACCTGCGCTAAAAGCTGGGACAGGTTCAGACTAACACTTTTTAATGCATATGATAATAGTTATTATTTATTTTATTGATTGAATACACGGATTTTGAAACAAAAGGCCGTCTGAAAAATGGTTTTCAGACGGCCCTACCTACTGACAAAAAATTCAGGAATTGCTATTCAATCTCAACTGGTTTGCCTTGCTTATCAATATAAAAGAATTCATCTTCACTAAAATCTTCGTCTTTAAATTCATTCTTCATATTGACAAATGCCACACCATTTTGGAAATCATTAACAGTACCAAATTTGAACGGTATAACTACTTTACCGGTTTTATCTAAATAACCGAATTTGCCGTTTAATTCTGCACCGATCAAACCTTCACTCAATGAACCTAGATATGCATATTTAAAAGGGATAACTACCTTTCCCTTTTTATCGATATAGCCATATTTACCATTTTGTGAAACTCTTGCCATACCATCATTAAAATTAGAAGCACTTTTATATCGCGCAGGAATTACCCACTGATTTCGTTTATCGATATAACCCCATTTATCAAGAATCTGAACAGCAGCTACACCTTCATTAAAATCAAAAGCCCCTTCATATTTTGGTGGAATAACCATCTCACCTTTTATATTGATATAGCCATATTTATTTGTATCAGCAGTGACAACTACCGCCAGTCCTTCACTGAATAAGTCGATTTTAACATATTGGAATGGTATGACAACTTTGCCCTTTGTATCAATAAAGCCCCATTTGCCTTTTTGTTTAGCAGGAGCAATACCTTGTAAAAAATCACCAGGCAAATCCTCAAATTTAAAAGGAATAACCTCTTTGCCACTAGCATTGATATAGCCGCATAAAACCTGATCTGATTTCCCTACTATTTTACATACTGCTGCCAATCCTTCAGAAAAATCACGGGCAAGATAATATTTGAGTGGAACAACAATCTTCCCTTGTCGATTGGCAAAACCATGCAAAAAAAGATTCTTCTCGTTACCAACCTTGATAACCATAGACAAGCCTTCTTCGTTAAGGCAATAAACCGTGCTGTCACTTTCTCTACCGGTTAATTTTGGTTTTTCGCAGGTATCAGCCAGCGCAAGAGGGATATACACTGATGCAATAAAAATACCCAAAAATATTTTCTTCACACTTAACCCTTTTAAAAATGATGTATAAATTCTATAAGAAAATTATAAGACATGTCCATCTTCAAAAACGGCAATGTTACTGAAAGGAAATATGGGACAATCTCCTACGCTTTTCCCAAGCTGCTACCGTCCCTCAACATAGCCACAACCGGGTTGTTTTGCTAAATCACACTGCCTTTGGAAAATACCGGCAATATCGCCAACATGAAGAACAGGCCACAAACTTTTTTCAAATCCATCCGTATTTCTTTTACAAAAAATCTTTACGTCAGTCCGATTGCAGTATAACAAGACATACTGGGAACAAAAGGCCGTCTGAAAATGATTTTCAGACGGCCTTTAAATTTGAAATGCCGCTAACTTTATCGCTTTCCAGCTTAAGCCTGATAGCGCGACAGGCTCAAGTCGTCGCTGCGGATTTCAGTGTCTTTGCCGCTCACGATATCGGCGGTCAATTTTGCCGAACCCAGCGACATGGTCCAGCCTAAAGTACCGTGGCCGGTATTCAGGAACAGGTTTTCAAAGCGGGTGCGGCCGATTAACGGCGTGCTGTCGGGCGTCATTGGTCTGAGGCCGCTCCAGAACAATGCCTGACTCAAATCGCCGCCTTCGGGGAACAAATCGTTGACGACCAAAGCCAATGTTTCGCGGCGTTTGTCGGACAGTTTGATTTCATAGCCCGACAATTCCGCCATGCCGCCGACGCGGATTCTGTTATCAAAGCGCGTGATGGCGACTTTGTAGCTTTCATCCAAAACGGTGGACACCGGCGCACCGTCGGAATTTGTGACCGGCAGGGTCAAGGAATAGCCTTTGACGGGATAAATGGGCAGATCGAGATCCAACTGCGCCAAAACCGTCCTGCTGAAGCAGCCGAGCGCGCAGACAACGGCATCTGCTTCAAACCGCCCTGTTTCGGTTTCAACGGCTTTAATGCGCAGCCCGTTGTGGTCGATGCGGCGGATGGTTTGGTTGAAATGGAACTGTACGCCTTTTTCCAGACACAGTTTGTACAGGTTTTGGGTGAAGAGGTGGCAGTCGCCGGTCGCATCCGCAGGCAGGTGCAGGCCGCCGGCAATTTTGGCAGTAACGCGCGCCAGCGCAGGCTCAAACTCTGCGCATTCTTCGGGTTTCAGACGGCGGTAGGGCACGCCGTAGCGTTCCAAAACGGCAATGTCTTGTTCTGCCGCTTCGACTTCTTTGGTTTGGCGGAAAATCTGCAACGTCCCTTTTTTGCGCCCTTCAAAATTCATGCCGGTTTGCACTTCAAAACGGCGGAACATTTCTCGGCTGTATTCAGAAATCCTGACCATGCGCTCTTTATTGATTTGATAGCGCGCTGCCGTGCAGTTTTGCAGCATTTGCCACAGCCATTCGATTTGATACAGGCTGCCGTCGGGGCGAAACAGCAAAGGCGGATGGCTTTTAAACAGCCATTTCAGCGCTTTGGTCGGGATGCCGGGTGCAGCCCAGGGCGTGGTATAGCCGTAAGAGAGCTGGCCTGCGTTGGCAAAACTGGTTTCCATCGCCACGCCCTCGGCGCGGTCGATGACCGTTACTTCATGTCCGGCCTCTGCCAGATACCACGCGGAAGATACGCCGGCAACTCCGGCACCTAAAACCAGCACTTTCATTTTTCTCCTCCTCTGACTTTTTTCAAAACAAACTGATATACATCGGGCCGTCTGAATGTTCCGTTTCAGACGGCCTTGGACATCAATGCGGCAATTCACCGTTTTTGATTTTTTGTTTGAAGTCGCGCGTTTCATTGACGATGACTTTCGCCATCAACAAAAGCGCAATCAGGTTGGGCAATGCCATCAAGCCGTTGAATGTGTCCGAAGCCAGCCACACCAAATCAAGGCTCAACACGGTTCCCAGCATAACGGAAGAAACATAACCCACGCGGTAGAGGGCGGCAAAGCGTTCGCCGAAAACGTACACCGCGCATTTCTCGCCGTAATAACACCAGCCGAGAATGGTTGAGTAAGCAAAGAAAATCAGGCCGATGGTCACAATCCAGCCACCGATGCCGGGCAGCATTTTTTGGAAAGTGACGGTTGTCAACGCCGCGCCGCTCAATTCAGGTTTGACAAACTCGCCGCCTGCGCCGAGCAGACCCATGACCAACACGATACCGGTAATCGAGCAGACAACGATGGTGTCCAAAAACGTACCGGTCATGGAAACCAAGGCCTGGCGGACGGGATGGTCGGTTTTCGCGGCGGCGGCGGCAATCGGCGCAGAACCCATGCCCGCTTCATTGGAGAACACACCGCGCGCCACGCCGTAGCGGATGACCGTGCCGATGGCGCCGCCGGCCACGGCTTGCGCGCTAAACGCATCGGAGAAAATCAGTTTGACGGCAGGCATCAGTGCGTCAGAATTCACGACAATAATGGAAATACCGCCCACTACATAAAATACGGCCATAGCAGGCACGATAAAGGACGCCGCTTTGGCGATGCCCTTAATGCCGCCTAAAAGCACGATGGCCGTTAATACAGTCAATATCACGCCGGTGTAGGCAGGTTCGACGCCGAAGCTGGTTTGCACTGCCTGCGCAACCGAGTTGGACTGCACCGAGCTGCCGATACCGAAGGAAGCGAATGTGCCGAACAGGGCAAACGCGACGGCCATCCATTTCCAGTTTTTGCCTAAGCCTTTTTCGATGTAATACATCGGGCCGCCGGACATTTCGCCTTTGGAGTTGGTCACACGGTATTTCACCGCCAACACGCCCTCGCCGTATTTGGTGGCCATGCCGAAAATAGCGGTCATCCACATCCAAAATACCGCGCCCGGGCCGCCGGTTACCACCGCAGTCGCCACGCCGGCGATATTGCCCGTACCGATGGTGGCCGACAGCGCGGTCATCAACGCTGCAAAATGGGAAATATCGCCTTCATGGTCTTCGCCGTCTTCATGCTTCTTTGACGGCACAAACGCCTGTTTCAGTGCATAACCCAACATGGTGAACTGCAAGCCTTTCAGCAAAACGGTCAGCAAAATGCCCGTACCGACCAGCAGCATCAACATAATAGGCCCCCAGACCCAGCCGCTGATGGTTTCAAAAAAGGCTTTGAGATTGTCTAAAAGCAATTGCATGGTTTTTCTCCTTTGTCTGTTTTATTTTTTAAAACACCACTTTTTTGTAGTGCCCTGTAATTTCAGCACAGAATGTTTAAGATTACAACATATTTATTTTCAAAAGCTTTTCGTATTTTTACCCTAAATAAAACCCAATCAACACCAAGAAAATTGTTTACAATCCAGAGCAGACCAAGACCCCAGCCCAATTAAAATGACAAATAAAAGCATGCTTTAAAACATCTTCCTGCCAACTGTTTAAAAAAATTCAGGCCATCTGAAAAAAGTCTTTCAGACGGCCTGAATGTGCGTGCCGCAATCCTATTCCAACAACCCAGCCAACATTCGGGCAAAACGCTCCGCCGCGCCTTCGCTGGTGTGCAGGTACAGGGCAGGTTCGATGAGTTCCAACTCATTGAGCAGGAAGGTATCGCCAATCAGTGTGCCGTCCACGCGGGCATAAACCGGCATTTGCGGCAAGGCGGCCAGTACGTCTTGCGCGGCACTGATGGCAAACTCGGGCGGCTCGATACCGAACACCGACACGCCATAGGCCGAGTTGGCGCGCCATTCGCCTTGCGGCGGCTGACGGCGCACGGCATGGCTGAATGCGCCGTTGAAAAACACCAGCGAGGTTTCGCCTGCCGTTTCGATTTCGCGGATATACGGTTGAACAATCATGCCTTGCGGATAATCCGCCATATCCACGTCCAATGCCTCCGCACAAACTTTGACCACACCTTTGCCGCTCTGACCGAATGCGGGCTTGACGACTGCTTCCGTCCAGCCTTGTTGTTTCAGAATATCGGCCAATTTGTCTTTGTGCGCGGGAACGAACACGCTGGGAATTACTTGCGCGCCGCGCGCCGCCAAATCGCACAAATACGTCTTTTCCATATTCCAAGCCATCAATTCGGGCGGATTGATAAAACGCTGCCCCGCCTGCCCGGCTTGCTCCAGCCATTGGCGGAAGGCTTCGGGTTCGGCGGCATAATCCCATGCGCACAAAGGCAGCAAAAACGGCGCGGACGGATGGTTTTGCCACGCATCAAATACGGTTTTCACACCCATGGTTTCCAAATGCGCCGCCAATGTTTTCAGGTTGTCCGACGGTTCGGGATAGGTTTGGCAGGTAATGAGTGCCAAAACGGTTTGCTCGGTCATGGTTGCATCTCGTTGCTAAAACCAAAATTATATAGCGAAATCAAACCAAAAGATTTTTCAGACGGCCTGATACATAAGGCCGATTCTGATAAAATGGTTTCCCCCTTTTCCGTCGGAACATGCTCATGAAATCTGCCCACGTCCTTGTCTGGTTCCGCCGCAACCTCCGCCTGCACGACAATGCCGCGCTTAATGCCGCCGTTGCAAGCGGTTTACCCATCGCCTGCGTCTGGGTCAGCCAAAGGCCGTCTGAAAACCACAATCCGCGTCAAAGCCTGTTCCATTATCAAGCCGCGCAAGAGCTACATACCCGTCTGGCGGCACACCATATTCCCTTATATGCCGTCGCTTCCGACGAAGACCTCCTCCCCTTGGCCGCTTCGCTCCATGCCCATACCGTCATCACTGACGAAGCCTACACCGAAGCCGAAATCCGCCAAGACAACCTTCTCTGGCACAATTTCGACCGCGCAGGCATTGCCCTGCAACACGCCAACGACCGCGGTATCTTGGCCAAAGCCCCCCTCATGGATGCCAACGGCCTGCCCTACACCGATTTTGCCGCCTATAAACAAGCATGGTTGCAGGCCTATTCAGGACAAAGGCCGTCTGAAACCGAATTGCCTGTTCAAACCGGACAAAACGTTCCACTGTTTCCAGCCCATACCGGCGCAGTATTGCCTGCCTATCAACAGGGCGGCGAAACCGCGGCCTTAACGCAATGGCACGCGTTCAAACAGAATTTGGTTCACTACCCGATTACCCAAAATTTTCCGGCACGAAAAAACACCAGCCTCCTCAATGCCTACCTGTCCGCAGGCTGCATTTCACCGCGCCTGCTGGCCGCCGAAAGCTTGGCAAACCGACATTTCGAGTGGCTGGACAAGCTTATTTTCCGCGACTACTGCTACCAGCTCGCCTACCACCGCCGACTACCCGAAACAACCGATGCCGCCCCGGTGCGCGAATACTGGCGCAACGGCCAAACCGGCGTACCCGTCATCGACGCCTCCATCCGCAGCCTCGAAGCCACCGGCCACTTACACCCTGTTCTCCAGCAGCTGTGCGCCCACTATTTCTGCCATGCCCTCAACCTCGACCCCAACCAAGGCATCGCGTGGACAGCCTCCGTCCAAACCGGCACCGACCCCGCGCTCAACCAAGCCAACTGGCACCTTGCCGCTCAAGACACAACCACTGTCCGCTATGCTCACCGTTCGCACCAAATCGACCCCGACGGCAGCTACATCCGCAGTTACCTCCCCGAATTGGCACACCTGCCGTCCACCCTCATCCACACACCGTGGGCGGCCGCCGATGACATCGACACACACGGCTACCCCTTCCCCAAGGCCGTCTGAAACAGAGCTTCACACCAAAAAACCACACTAAACACAACTAAAAAACGCCCAAACAAAATATTTTGGTTTCAGACGGCCAAACAGATTGAATAGCCAAGATTTACACGGTAAACTTACATCATTAAAAAATTTTATTATTTCATTACAATGAAACCCGCATTCGACATAAAAACGTCACGTTTGGACGTCTTATCCATCCATCTGCACACCGCAGATCTAACCGAATTGGAAGAATTCCTGCGCCAACTGGCAGGCCAGTCCCAAGACGAATTCGTTCCCTTTATTTTAGACGTACAAGATTTCGACCATCCCGAATCCATCGATTTGGGCGGCATGATTTCCCTGTTTGCCCGTTACGGCATGCAAATCTTAGGGCTGCACCACACCAGCGACACATGGGCGGCGGCGGCGGCACGTTACCACTTGGTCTTCAAACAAGGCAACGCCACCCAGGCAGCCGACACACAGGCAGCGCCCACCCCGCGCCAAGCCCCGCAGCCGCAAGACGTACAAGCCACCGTCATCAACAATCCGACCGTATTGGTCAGCACGCCCGTGCGTACCGGCCAGCAGGTGTACGCTGAAAACGGCGACCTCATCGTTACCGGCATCGTCAGCCAAGGTGCAGAACTTATCGCCGACGGCAACATCCATATTTACGCCCCCATGCGCGGCAGAGCGTTGGCCGGAGCAAAAGGCAACACCAACGCGCGCATCTTTATTCATTCCATGCAGGCCGAATTAGTCTCCGTTGCCGGTATCTACCGCAACTTCGAGCAAGACCTGCCCGAGCATCTGCACAAAAAACCCGTACAAGTATCATTGCAAGACAACCGACTGGTTATCAGCGCAATCGACGCCGAATAAACATCAGTACTTAAAAAGGAAATATCGTGTCCAAAATCATCGTAGTAACTTCAGGTAAAGGCGGCGTAGGCAAGACCACTACCAGCGCCAGCATCGCAACCGGCCTGGCCCTGCGCGGCCACAAAACCGCCGTGATCGACTTCGACGTCGGTTTGCGCAACCTCGACCTGATTATGGGTTGCGAACGCCGCGTCGTGTATGACCTCATCAACGTCATCCAAGGCGAAGCCACACTCAACCAAGCCCTGATTAAAGACAAAAACTGCGAAAACCTCTACATCCTGCCCGCCTCGCAAACCCGCGACAAAGACGCGCTGACCCGCGAAGGCGTGGACAACGTGATGAAAGAGCTGTCCAGCAAAAAAATGGGCTTCGAGTTCATTATCTGCGACTCCCCTGCCGGTATCGAACAAGGCGCACTGATGGCGCTCTACTTTGCCGACGAAGCCATCATCACTACCAATCCGGAAGTATCCAGCGTCCGCGACTCCGACCGCATCTTGGGTATTTTGCAAAGCAAATCCCGCAAAGCAGAACAAGGCAGCACTGTTAAAGAGCACCTGCTGATTACCCGCTACTCCCCTGAGCGCGTGGCTAAAGGCGAAATGCTGTCTGTACAAGACATCTGCGATATCTTGCGTATTCCGTTGATCGGTGTGATTCCTGAATCACAAAACGTCCTGCAAGCTTCCAACGCCGGCGAACCTGTCATCCACCAAGACAATGCCGCAGCAGCAGAAGCCTACAAGGACGTTATCGCCCGCCTCTTGGGTGAAAACCGCGAAATGCGTTTCCTCGAAGCTGAGAAGAAAAGCTTCTTAAAACGACTGTTCGGAGGTTAATACATGTCACTGCTCGATATGCTGTTCGGCAGAAAGCCGAAAACCGCCACCGTCGCGCGCGACCGCCTGCAAATCATCATCGCGCAAGAACGCGCACAAGAAGGCCAAGCTCCGGACTATCTGCCGACCTTGCGCAAAGAGCTGCTGGAAGTCCTGTCCAAATACGTCAACGTATCATTGGACGACATCCGCATCTCCCAAGAGAAACAAGACGGCTTGGACGTTCTTGAGCTGAACATCACCCTGCCGGAACAAAAAAAGGCTTAACACATGACCTTGACCGAATTGCGTTACATCGTAGCCGTCGCACAAGAACGTCACTTCGGACGTGCCGCACGACGCTGCTTTGTCAGCCAGCCCACCCTCTCCATCGCCATCAAAAAGCTGGAGGAAGAGCTGTCGGTATCCCTGTTCGACCGTAGCAGCAACGACATCATCACGACCGAAGCGGGCGAGCGCATTGTCGCCCAAGCCCGCCGGGTTCTGGAAGAAGCCGAACTCATCAAGCACCTTGCCAATGAAGAGCAAAACGAATTGGAAGGCGCGTTCAAACTCGGCCTGATTTTTACCGTTGCCCCCTACCTTCTGCCCAAGCTCATTACCGCGCTGCGTGAAACCGCGCCGAAAATGCCGCTGATGCTGGAAGAGAACTATACCCACATCCTGACCGAGTCGCTCAAACGCGGCGATGTCGATGCAATCGTCGTTGCCGAACCGTTCCAAGAGCCGGGCATCGTAACCGAGCCTCTGTATGACGAACCTTTCTTCGTCATCGTTCCCAAAGGACATCACTTTGAAGAACTCGATGCCGTTACGCCTCAGCTTTTGAGCGAAGAACAAGTGTTGCTGCTGTCCGAAGGCAACTGTATGCGCGACCAAGTGTTGGCAAGCTGTTCCGAATTGGCTTCCAAGCAAAAAATCCAGGGCTTGACCAATACCCTACAAGGCAGCTCCATCAACACCATCCGCCACATGGTTGCCAGCGGCCTGGCCATCAGCGTCATGCCGGCTACCGCATTGACCGAAAACGACCATATGCTTTTCAGCATTATCCCGTTTGAAGGCACTGCACCGCACCGCCGTGTCGTTTTGGCTTATCGCCGCAACTTTGTCCGCCCGAAAGCACTGACTGCCTTGCGCACTGCCATTTTGCAATCGCAACTGACCGGTGTAACGTTCGTCAACGAATAAACCGCAAAACAAAAGGCCGTCTGAACATTCAGACGGCCTTTTTTATTTTTAACCGAATAAAGGATTAGTAGCGGGTATGAACCTGGCTGCCGATAACGCCACCCAAAGCCGCACCACCCAAGGTAGAGCCGGTATCGCCACCAATCAAGTTACCTGCCACACCACCCAATACCGCACCAGCAGCAGTGTTGCGTTGGGTTTGAGTCATATTGGCACACGCGCCCAAAGAAGCGGCCAGCATGATCAAGGTCACAGTTTTTGCAAAAGTTTTCTTCATGGTTTGATTCTCCATCAGAGGTTAAGCTTTATATGAAATAGTATGGCACAACCTTTCATTAATATATTTTCTGATAAGTAAAGACAAATTAAACTAAGATAACGCTCTTAATGAACGGTTAAATGCAAAAACAAACGGTAATTCCAAAAGAATATTTATAAAATTTAATATATTTGGCATAAAATTGCGCATACATCAACTGTATTCGGTAGTGATACAATGACGACTTGTCTGAATTACCGGAAACACCCGTCATGAGTATCTACGCACTGGCACACATCATCCACGTTTATTGCGCGATTGCCTTTGTCGGCGGCGTATTTTTCGAAATGCTGGTCCTCTCCGTTTTACACACCGGCCGAGTTTCACGCGAATCGCGCCGCGAAGTCGAACGTGCCATGTCCTATCGTGCCGTCCGCGTGATGCCGCCTGTCGTCATTACCCTGTTCATCAGCGGGATCGTGATGGTGTACAACCGCTACCTGCCGATACTGCACCACCCTTTCGACAGCTCCTTCGGCATCATGCTGAGCATCAAAATCCTGTTGGCAGTAAGCGTTTTGGTACATTTTGCCATCGCCGTCGTCAAAATGGCACGGCACACCCTCACCGTCGGCTGGTCGAAATACATACACGCCGTCGTATTCAGCCATATGCTGTTTATCGTCTTTTTTGCCAAAGCAATGTTCTACCTGTCTTGGTAAACCTTACCCCTCCCCCACACACAAGGATTGTTTATGACCCAATACCCGTCCGTCGGCTCGCCGATGTTTTACGGCATCTTCTTTATTGCCGTCTTAATCATGATTGCCATCGATATGGTGTCGCTGAAAAAAAACGGCGCCCACAAAGTCAGCATTAAAGAAGCCCTCGCTTGGAGCGGCATTTGGGTGGCCGTATCCTGCGCATTTGCCGGCTGGCTCTATTTCGAAATGGCAGGTAACCCGGCTTACGGGGCCGTTGTCGCCAAAGAAAAAATCCTCGAATTCTTCACCGGCTATGTGCTCGAAAAATCCCTTGCCGTCGACAACATCTTCGTTTTCCTGATGATTTTCGGCTATTTCAAAGTCGAACCCAAATTCCAACACCGCGTCCTGCTCTATGGCGTATTCGGCGCCATCGTCCTGCGCGCCATCATGATTTTCATCGGCGCGGCACTGGTACAGCAATTCGAATGGATTCTCTACCTTTTCGGCGCATTCCTGCTCTATACCGGCATCCACATGATGAAACCCGAATCGGACGAAGAAGAAGACCTTTCCCAAAACAAAATCCTGACCCTGCTCAAAAAAGTCATCCCGACCAGCCCACAGTTTGACGGTGAAAAATTCTTTACCATTGAAAACGGCAAACGCATCGCTACGCCGCTTTTGCTGGTATTGATTATGATCGAATTGAGCGACGTCATCTTCGCCGTGGACAGCATCCCCGCTATTTTTGCCGTAACCACCGACCCTTTCATCGTCCTCACTTCCAACATTTTTGCCATCTTGGGCCTGCGTGCCATGTACTTCTTACTGGCAGACTTTGCCGAACGCTTTATTTTCCTCAAATACGGCTTGGCTTTCGTGTTGAGCTTTATCGGTATCAAGATGCTGATTATGCACTGGGTGCATATCCCGATTTCCATTTCCCTGTCCGTCGTCTTTGGCGCACTGGGCGCGTCCATCCTGACTTCTTTGGTGTACACGCGTCAGCAAGAGAAAAAATAATCTGCCGATATAAAAAGGCCGTCTGAACATTTCAGACGGCCTTTTCAAATATCAAACACCAGCTTATTTAGCAGCATCTTTCAATTTGTCGGCAGCTTCTTGAGTTGCATCGGCAGCTTTACCCAAAGCATCTTTAGCCGCATCTTTGGCAGCGTCTTTAGCTTCGCCCACAGCAGCTTTTGCATCGTCCAAAGCTTTGTCGCTGGCTTCTTTAGCACCATCGATGGCTTTACCGGTAGTTTCTTTAGCATCGGAAATTGCTTTCTCCGCAGTTTCCTTCGCATCAGCACCGGCTTCTTTAGCGTCAGAAACAGCCTGTTCAGCAACGCCTTTAGCTTCGGAAGCAGCAGCATCAGCAGCAGAAGCCGCGTGTTCAGCAGCAGCGTTCACATCAGAAGCAACGGCAGAAGCCGCTTCTTGAGTTTCCTGTTTCGCCTCTTGAGAACAAGCAGCCAAACCAGCCACCATCATCGCAGCAATCAATAATTTTTTCATGTTGTATATCCTTTGATCTAAAAAATATCCATCAGAACTGACAGATTAGAAAATCATAACATAATTAATACTCGAAAACGGGAGAATTAACGCCAAATAACAACCGATTTACGTTTTTTGAAAAAATTTCAAAAAAACAGTTGACGAAAAGAAACAAGCTCCCTATAATGCACAGCTTATCGGGTCGTTAGCTCAGTCGGTAGAGCAGCGGACTTTTAATCCGTTGGTCGAGCGTTCGAATCGCTCACGACCCACCAAATATGAAAACCTGCTTTAAAAAAAGCAGGTTTTTTTACATCCCTATCAAACCCTTCTCCATACGATGCCTCCCCTATCTTCAAAATCAAGCCATATGCAGGCTTTTTCTCAATGCCGCGTCTGAATGCTACCCAACGCATCACACCAGCACAAACCCACCTTTAATCAACCAAGCCCGACTCCCCCCCTTCCATCAACTTTTTCTAAAAACTTCCAAATACCTACCGTCAACCCACTCTAAATACTCTTGTATGCCAGACAATTTAGGCATAGACTAAAACTACATTCAACTACAAAACAGGAGAAAGTTTGATGAAACAACTGTCTATGTATATCAACGGCCGTTTTGAAACCGATTTTAACGGCACATGGCGCGATGTATTGAATCCGGCAACCGAAGAAGTCATCGCGCGTGAGCCTAAAGGCGGAAAAGCCGATGTTGACCGTGCCGTTGCCGCCGCCAGAGAGGCGCAAGCCGCATGGGAGCGTTTGCCTGCCGTTGAACGCGGCGCATACTTGCGCAAAATCGCCCAAGGCATACGCGAACGCGCCGACGAGCTGACCGACACCATTGTTGCCGAAGGCGGTAAAACCAAAGACTTGGCACGCATAGAAGTCATGTTCACTGCCGACTATCTCGATTATCAAGCCGAATGGGCGCGCCGTTATGAAGGCGAAATCATCCAAAGCGACCGCCCGCGCGAAAACATTTTATTGTTCAAACGTCCTTTGGGCGTAATCGCCGGCATTTTGCCGTGGAATTTCCCCTTCTTCCTGATCGCCCGCAAAATGGGCCCGGCTTTGGTAACAGGCAATACCATCGTCGTCAAACCAAGCAGCGTCACCCCGATCAACTGCCACATCTTTGCTGAAATCGTTCACGCTTCAGGCTTACCGGCCGGCGTATTCAACGTCGTCAACGGCCCGGGTGCAGAAATCGGCAATGCCTTGGCATCACATCCGCAAGTCGACATGGTCAGCCTGACCGGTTCTGTAGAAGCAGGCCGCCAAGTAATGGAAGCCGCCGCCACCAACATTACCAAAGTCTCATTGGAACTCGGCGGCAAAGCCCCTGCCATCGTTTTGAAAGACGCGGATTTGGACTTGGCAGTGAAATCCATCTTGGCTTCGCGCGTCGGCAACACCGGCCAAATCTGCAACTGCGCCGAGCGCGTGTATGTCCACAGCAGCCTGAAAGACGCGTTCATTGAAAAAATGACTGCCGCCATGAAAGGCGTGCGCTACGGCAACCCGGCCGAAGCCGAACCCGGCGCACTGGAAATGGGCCCGCTGATTGAAGAGCGTGCCGTCAAAGCCGTTGCCGAAAAAGTCGAACGCGCCGTCAAACAAGGTGCGACGCTGGTCTGCGGCGGTAAACGTGCCGACGGCAAAGGCTACTTCTTCGAACCTACCCTGCTGACCGATACCGACAACAGCATGGACATCATGAAAGAAGAAACCTTCGGCCCAGTCCTGCCGGTTGCCACTTTCGACACGCTCGACCAAGTCATCGCTTTGGCAAACGACAGCGAGTTCGGCCTGACCAGCTCCGTCTATACCACCAATCTGAATGAAGCGTTTTATGTAACCCGCCGCCTGCGTTTCGGCGAAACCTACATCAACCGCGAAAACTTCGAAGCCATGCAGGGCTTCCATGCCGGTTGGAAAAAATCAGGTATCGGCGGCGCCGACGGTAAACACGGTTTGGAAGAATATCTGCAAACCCAAGTTGTTTATTTGGAAACCGATATCTAACCACCGATACTGCCCTTCATGAAGCAAAAGGCCGTCTGAAGCTGATTTTTCAAGTTTCAGACGGCCTTTCTGCCTTTATAGAAAAAAATACCGACATCGCGTAAAATAGAGCTAATTTTTCACTTTATTCAGGCCGTCTGAACACATGGGCAGCCTGACTTATTTTTCCGGAAAACATCATGAGCGAACAAAACAATCCTCAAATCGAGCCGCAGTTGGACGAAAACCAAATCATCGCCCTGCGCCGCGAAAAACTGCACAACATCCGCAAAGAACGCAACGCTTACCCTAACGATTTCAAACGCGACAGCTTTGCCGCCGACCTGCACACCCAATACGGCGAAATCAGCAAAGAAGAACTCGACCCGCAAGGCATTC
The DNA here is from genome assembly GCF_051963335.1 of Neisseria sp. P0004.S004. NCBI lineage: Bacteria > Pseudomonadati > Pseudomonadota > Betaproteobacteria > Neisseriales > Neisseriaceae > Neisseria > Neisseria sp. P0004.S004. Next base: position 60,764 of record NZ_JBQCUK010000008.1, on the reverse strand, counting down.
CCGTCAAAGTGGCCGGCCGTATGATGCTCAAACGTCAAATGGGCAAAGCCAGCTTCGCCACCATTCAAGACGTGACCGGTCAAATCCAGCTTTATTTGAACAACAAAGGCGTGAGCCAAGAAGTCTTGGATGACTTCAACCACTGGGACTTGGGCGACATCGTCGGCGCAGAAGGCACTTTGTTCAAAACCAACCACGGTGAATTGACTGTGCGCGTGTCCAACATCCGCCTGCTGTCCAAATCCCTGCGTCCTCTGCCCGACAAACACAAAGGTTTGAGCGATCAGGAAACCAAATACCGCCAACGCTACGTCGATTTGATTGCCAACGAAGAATCGCGCAATACCTTCATCAAACGCAGCCAAATCATCCAATCCGTGCGCAATTTCATGGTGAACGAGCATTATTTGGAAGTCGAAACCCCGATGATGCACCCGATTCCCGGCGGCGCAACGGCGAAACCTTTCGTGACCCACCACAACGCTTTGGACATTCCGCTCTACCTGCGCATCGCTCCCGAGCTGTATCTGAAACGCTTGGTGGTCGGCGGTTTGGAGCGCGTGTTTGAAATCAACCGCAGCTTCCGCAACGAAGGCATGTCCGTGCGCCACAACCCTGAATTCACCATGATTGAATTCTACGAAGCCTTCTCCGACTACGAGCGCATGATGCAGATGGCGGAAGACATCATCCGCAACGCTTCCCGCGCGGTAAACGGCACGGCGAAAATCAGCTACAACGGCAAAGAAGTCGATTTGGAAAGCCCGTTTGAACGTTTAACCATTCTCGGTGCCATCAAAAAATACAATCCGCACTACACCGATGAGCAGTTGAACAATGAAGAATGGCTGAAAAAAGAAATCGTCAAACACGGCGAAAGCCTGCCTCCGTCTCCAGGCATCGGCAGCCTGCAACTTGCCCTGTTTGAAGGTTGCGCCGAAGGCAAACTGTGGAACCCGACTTTCATCATCGACTACCCTGTCGAAGTGTCGCCATTGGCACGCGCATCCGACAGCAAACCGGGTTTGACCGAGCGCTTCGAGCTTTTCGTTGTCGGCCGCGAACTGGCAAACGGCTACTCTGAGTTGAACGATCCGGAAGACCAAGCCGAACGCTTCAAAGCGCAAGTGGCGCAAAAAGATGCCGGCGATGACGAAGCCATGCACTACGATGCCGACTACATCCGCGCCATGGAATTCGGTTTACCGCCGACCGGCGGCTGCGGCATCGGTATCGACCGCTTGGTAATGTTGCTGACCGATTCGCAAACCATCCGCGACGTGATTCTGTTCCCGCAAATGCGTCCCGAATAACGCATTAAAATAAAATCAAGGCCGTCTGAAAACAAGACTCTGTTTTCAGACGGCCTTTTTGTTCAAATATGTAAAACGGTAGAATTCAAATCGATAATTCCTTTACATCATAATAATAAAATTCCATGATAATCAAAAGCATAATATAAAAAAGAATATGTAAACGTTTTTCAGTTTGTTGACAGTCTGCTAGAATACATCCAGTTACAGACAGCCTCCACACACAGGCCGTCTGAAAATTCAGAAACTCTGAAAGGTTTGTATGGATCAATTTTTCGAACAGCTTCACGGCTGGGTAAACGCCATCAACGACCCAATGTGGTCGGGATTGGTATATATGCTTTTAGGCGCAGGCCTATTTTTCACTATTACCACCGGTTTTGTACAATTCCGCCTCTTCGGCCGCAGTATCAAAGAAATGCTGGGCGGCCGCAAACAAGGTGATGATCCGCACGGAATCACACCGTTCCAAGCATTCGTCACCGGCTTGGCCAGCCGCGTAGGCGTGGGCAACATCGCCGGCGTGGCGATTGCCATCAAACTCGGCGGGCCGGGCGCGGTATTCTGGATGTGGGTAACCGCCTTAATCGGCATGAGTTCGGCGTTCGTCGAATCTTCACTGGCCCAACTCTTTAAAGTCCGGGACTACGACAACCACCACTTCCGCGGCGGTCCTGCCTACTACATAACTCAAGGCCTGGGACAAAAATGGCTGGGCATTTTGTTCGCCCTGAGCCTGATTTTCTGTTTCGGCTTTGTATTTGAAGCCGTACAGACCAATACCATCGCCGATACCACCAAAGCGGCATGGGGCTGGGATCAACACTATGTCGGTGTCGCCTTGGTCATTCTGACTGCCCCGATTATCTTCGGCGGTATCCGTCGCGTATCTAAAGCCGCGGAAATTATCGTTCCGCTGATGGCGGTTTTATATCTCGTCATAGCACTCTTCATCATTGCTACCAATATTTCCCTGATTCCTGACGTGTTCGGTCAGATTTTCTCCAACGCGTTCAACTTTGATTCGGCTGCAGGCGGTTTCCTCGGCGGTCTGATTTCGACCACCATGATGCAGGGCATCAAACGCGGCCTGTATTCCAATGAGGCGGGTATGGGTTCCGCGCCGAACGCCGCAGCCGCAGCCGAAGTAAAACACCCCGTCTCCCAAGGCATGATTCAAATGCTGGGCGTTTTCGTCGATACCATCATCGTCTGCTCATGCACCGCCTTTATCGTCTTGACCTATCAACAGCCTTACGGCGACCTGAGCGGTGCGGCGCTGACCCAAGCGGCAATCGTCAGCCAGGTAGGCGAATGGGGAGCGGGCTTCCTTGCTGCCATCCTGTTTATGTTTGCCTTTTCAACCGTTATCGGCAACTATGCCTATGCCGAGTCCAACGTCCAATTCATCAAGAGCCATTGGCTGGTTACCGCCGTTTTCCGTATGCTGGTTTTGGCATGGGTCTACTTCGGCGCAGTTGCCAACGTACCCTTAGTATGGGATATGGCAGACATGGCCATGGGCATCATGGCATGGATTAACCTCGTTGCCATCCTGCTCCTGTCCCCACTTGCCTTCCTACTGTTGAAAGACTACACAGCCAAGCTGAAAATGGGCAAAGACCCAGAGTTCAAACTCTCTGAACACCCAGGCTTGAAACGCAAAATCAAATCCGATATCTGGTAAAACCAAAGGCCGTCTGAAATTTCAGACGGCCTTTTTAATCCCTGCCATTTAGACAAAACGATGCCCCTTAAAGCAGAAGCCTTAAGGGGCAGAGCGTTGCGGCACATCTTTTCAGACGGCCTTAAAGAAAGTATCGAAACCCTGCTGATGACGCAACGCCCTGCCTTGTCAGGCGATGCTGTTCAAAAAATGTTGGGGCATTGCACCTTCGAACCGACAGAGCTGAAAGCCGCTAAAAACACCTACACAGCCGAACGTTTCATCTGGCTGACCAAGCTGAACAACCTGCGTATTTTAGAGCAAGGCAGCGAGCGGCCATTGACCAATACCGAACGCGCCACGCTTATGGACGAGCCATACAGAAAATCTAAACTGACTTACGCACAAGCCCGTAAGCTGCTGGGTTTAGAAGATACCGCCTTTTTCAAAGGCTTGCGTTACGGCAAAGACAATGCCGAAGCCTCAACATTGATGGAAATGAAGGCCTACCACGCCATCAGCCGTGCGCTGGAAAAAGAAGGTTTGAAAGACAAAAAATCCCCATTAAACCTTTCTCCCGAATTACAAGATGAAATCGGCACGGCATTCTCCCTATTCAAAACCGATGAAGACATTACAGGCCGTCTGAAGACTGAACTGACCCCGGCATCAAACAAAACCTTATCAAGACCCTTCACTGTCAAATCCGCATCGAACGGCAGCACTTCAGCACCTTGGCTGCCATCGACAAAACGGTTTCTTCATTTCAAGCCAGCGTAGCCGACAAAAACGCCAAACAGCTGGAATTACCTGAAGTCTTACCATTGAAAGAATACCAATATGAGTGAGGCCAAATTCATAAGGATTATCGTCTTCTTCAACCTACTGGCCAAGCGCAAAGCCACCAATCAATTCCGCCAGTTTCTATTAAAAGATGGATACCAAATGCTCCAACTTTCCGTATACAGCCGTATTATCAAAGGTCAAGACTCGTTGCAAAAACACTACAATAGGCTATGTGCAAACCTGCCGCAAGAGGGTTCCATCCGCTGTTTGGAAGTAACAGAAAAGCAATATGCCACCATGAAACTACTATTGGGAGAGCTGAAAACCCAAGAAAAAAGGGTAAATTCCGACCAACTATTATTATTTTAAAGCCGCTTTTTTAGACAAAATAAAACGGGAAACCCTTACATAATAAGGGTTTCCCGTTGAGACATTGTAGCACTGCGAAATGAGAAAGGGAGCTACAACTATATCCCCCCATTGAACGAAACAATAAATTTGTAGTGTTGCAAAATAAAATAGAGACTTCCTAAATGAAAAAAGCACTACCTAAATAGGTAGTGCTTTCATATTAATTTGCTTATTCAGCAGAATCAGCTGCTTTATCAACCAATTCAACCAATGCCAAAGGAGCATTGTCGCCTTTACGGAAACCGTATTTCAGTACACGAACATAGCCGCCGTTACGAGCAGCAAAGCGTGGACCTAATTCGTCAAACAATTTAACTACAACATCACGATCGCGAGTGCGGTCAAAAGCCAAACGACGGTTTGCCAAAGAAGGTTTTTTACCCAAGGTAATCAAGGGCTCAACTACGCGGCGCAATTCTTTTGCTTTAGGCAAAGTTGTCACGATGGTTTCGTGAGTCAACAAGGAATTCGCCATATTGCGCAGCATCGCAGCGCGGTGGCTGCTAGTACGGTTTAATTTGCGGTTGCCATTACGATGACGCATGTCATTATCCTTTAATCTTCAAACTTACGGCTTTTCTAAGCCTACAGGCGGCCAAGCTTCTAATTTAGAACCTAATGTCAGACCTTTAGAGGCCAACACTTCTTTGATCTCATTCAAAGATTTACGACCCAAATTAGGGGTCTTGAGAAGCTCAGTTTCAGTACGTTGAATCAAATCGCCAATATAGTAAATATCTTCAGCTTTCAGACAATTAGCTGAACGTACGGTTAATTCCAAATCATCCACAGGACGTAGCAAGATAGGATCGATAGGAGGCGCTTTTTCTTCAACCTCTTCAACCGGAGTACCTTGCAGATCTGCAAAAATAGACATTTGGTCAATTAAGATACGTGCGGCACTACGTACAGCTTCTTCTGGATCAATAGAACCATTGGTTTCAATATCCAAAACCAATTTATCCAAATCCGTACGTTGCTCTACGCGTGCAGGTTCAACTTCAAAGCTAACACGACTGATGGGCGAAAAGCTCGCATCCAACTGAATCGCACCAATCTGTTTGTTCTCATCACGCAATACGCGACGACCTGAAACAGATTGATAACCACGACCTTGCTCTACTTTAATTTCCATGTCGATTTGACCATTGTCGGACAAGTGGCAAATAACATGTTCAGGATTGATGATTTCCACATCATGTGGCAAATCAATATCACCGGCTACAACAGCACCGGCACCTGCTTTTTTCAAAGTCAACTGAACTTGATTACGACCGTGAAGCTTAAATACGATACCTTTGATATTCAAGAGAACGTCAACAACATCCTCTTGAACACCATCAATAGTAGAGTATTCGTGCAATACGCCAGAAATAACTACTTCAGTTGGGGCAAAGCCATTCATGGATGACAGTAAGATACGACGCAAAGCATTACCTAAAGTATGACCAAAACCACGCTCAAATGGCTGCATAGACACCTTAGCTCGAGTAGAAGACAAGGTATCTACATCGATTTGACGAGGTTTCAAAAATTCGGTTGTGCTATTTTGCATTTAACTGTCCCTCATTGAGCTAGCATTATTTAGAGTAGAACTCTACCACCAGCTGTTCATTAATATCGCCAGACAATTCTGAGCGATCCGGCATATTTTTGAATACACCTTCCAATTTGTCGGCATCAACAGATACCCAGCTTGGCAAGCCAATTTGAGTAGCCAAGCTCAATGCCTCTTGGATACGTACTTGTTTCTTAGCTTTTTCACGAACAGCTACAACATCGCCTGCTTTAACTTGGAAAGAAGGGATATTAACAACCTGACCGTTTACAACGATAGCTTTATGAGAAACCAATTGACGTGCTTCAGCGCGGGTAGAGCCAAAACCCATACGATAAACGACATTGTCCAAACGGGACTCCAGCAATTGCAACAGCAATTCACCGGTAGAACCTTTACGACGATCAGCTTCCGCAAAGTAACGACGGAATTGGCGTTCTAACACGCCATAAATACGACGGATTTTTTGTTTTTCACGCAATTGCAAACCGTAGTCTGACAAACGTGGTTTTTTCGCACCGTGCTGACCAGGTGCAGAATCCATTTTACATTTTGAATCCAAAGAGCGACGTGCACTCTTCAAAAACAGATCCGTACCTTCGCGACGTGCTAATTTACATTTAGGGCCAATATAACGTGCCATGTTTTAAATCACTCCAATATTAAATACGACGTTTTTTAGGCGGACGGCAACCGTTATGAGGCAACGGGGTAACGTCAGTAATGCTGGTAATCTTGAAACCAAGAGCGTTTAAAGCACGTACAGAAGATTCGCGACCAGGGCCAGGGCCTTTAATGCGGACTTCTAAATTTTTAACGCCATACTCTTGGGCAACTTTACCAGCTGCTTCTGCTGCAACTTGTGCTGCAAATGGTGTACTTTTACGAGAACCTTTAAAACCAGCGCCGCCAGAGGTAGCCCAAGACAATGCATTGCCTTGACGGTCAGTGATTGTAATGATGGTATTGTTGAAAGATGCATGAACGTGCACAATACCTTCGCTTACGGTTTTACGTACTTTTTTACGTACACGCGAAGCTGTGTTTGCTTTAGCCATTAATCAAATTCCTTAAAATTTATTTCTTACCGGCAATCGCTTTGCGCGGACCTTTACGGGTACGGGCATTTGTGCGAGTGCGTTGACCACGACAAGGCAAGCCACGACGATGACGGAAGCCACGATAGCAACCCATATCCATCAGTCGTTTAATGCTCATCGTTACCTCACGACGCAAATCACCTTCAACTTCATATTTAGCAACTTGCTCACGCAAAGCGTCTAATTGAGCCTCGTCCAAATCTTTTGCTTTAGTAGTAGGAGCAATATTTGCTGCCTCACAAATCAATTTAGCACGAGTCGCACCAATACCATAAATAGCCTGAAGACCAATTACGATATGGGCATTATTAGGGATATTTACCCCTGCAATACGAGCCATATTTTTTCCTTTTTAGGGCAAAGTATGTCACTATACCACAAAATCAAGAGTTAAGAAAACTAACTTCTTAGCCTTGACGTTGTTTGTGACGTGGGTCAGTACAAATTACGCGAACTACACGATTACGACGAATAATCTTGCAATTGCGACAAATTTTCTTTACAGAAGGTTGTACACGCATTTTATTTCCTTTTATCGTTTATCTTGCTCGGAAAACAATCCGAGCACGGGTTAAATCATAAGGAGTTAATTCAACTGTTACCTTATCACCTGGAGAAATACGGATATAGTGCATCCGCATTTTGCCAGATATATGACCAAGTACTACATGATCATTTTCCAGTTTTACTTTAAACGTTGCATTGGGCAAAGTCTCAAGGATTTCACCCTGCATCTGTATGGTATCTTCTTTAGCCATAAGCCTACTTACGTGATAAAGATTTCATATCTGGACGACTCATCAAATCTTCATACTGACTACTCATTACGTAGGAATTGATTTGCGTCCTAAAATCCATTGTAACGACAACCAAGATAAGCAAAGACGTTCCGCCTAAATAGAAAGGCACATTCAATGCTGTCGTTAAAAATTCAGGTATCAGACAGATTGTAGTGATATACAAAGCACCAAATAATGTCAGTCTCAGTACAACTTTTTCCAAATATCTAGAAGTTTGCTCACCTGGGCGAATACCAGGTACAAATGCACCACTTTTCTTCAAATTCTCAGCCATTTCTTTAGGACTAAATACTAAAGCAGTATAGAAATAGCAGAAGAAGATAATAGTTGTTGCAAATAATACAATATACAAAGGCTGCCCATGTTGCAGCATTGCAGCAACCTTGTGAAGAATAGAATTCGTACTATTTGAACCAAACCAACCTAAAAGAGTAGATGGAAAGAGAATAATACTGGAAGCAAAAATAGGAGGAATAACACCGGCCATATTTAGCTTGAACGGCATATGAATGCTTTGTCCTGGCATCATTCCAGAGCCAAATTGCCTTTTAGCATAATGCACAGGAACCTTACGCTGAGCACTTTCAAAATATACTACAGCATAGATCAACAGCAAAATACCAATAACAATAGATACTGCCATTAACATACTCATAGAGCCTTGTTCAGTCAAAGTCAACAACCGAACAATACCAGATGGAATACCCGATACAATACCTGCTGTAATAATTAAGGAAATACCATTACCGATACCACGCTCGGTAATTTGCTCCCCCAACCACATCAAAAACATCGTACCTGTAACCAAACAGACTACTGTAGAAATATGAAACTCAAGCGAACTTGTTACAACAACTCCTTGTTGATAAACAAATGTTGCAACACCAAAGCTTTGTAATACAGCCAATAATACCGTCCCATACCTAGTATATTTCGTAATTATTTTCCGACCAGCTTCACCTTCCTTTTTTAAAGCTTTTAAAGAAGGAATGATCTCTGAAGCAAGCTGAACAATAATCGACGATGAAATATAAGGCATGATACCAATTGCAAATATACTAAAGCGCTCCAACGAACCACCCGAGAACATATTTAACATTCCGAATATGCCGTTTGCAGCGCCTTCGTATAACTTAGCTAATGCAACAGCATCTACGCCCGGTACCGGTATATGAGCACCAATACGGAAAACGACTAAAGCTCCTAATAGAAACACTAGACGTTTTTTCAGATCTCCAAATTTGGATAATCCTGATAAAGATTGTTGATTAGCCACTATAGTGCAAGCCTTATTCTTCTACTTTGCCACCAGCAGCTTCAATTGCAGCTTTAGCACCTTTAGTAGCTTTTACACCTTTCAAGGTAACCGCTTTTGAAATTTCACCAGAAGCAATAACTTTTACATTAGAAGCAGTCGCAGGAATCAGACCAGCTTGTTTAAGAACCAAAACATCAATTTCGTTTACAGCAATCAGATTCAACTCACTCAAACGAACTTCAGCATTAGCGGCAGCAGTCAAAGATTTGAAACCACGCTTAGGCAGGCGACGTTGCAAAGGCATTTGACCACCTTCAAAACCTACCTTGTGGAAACCGCCAGCACGGCTTTTTTGACCTTTATGGCCACGACCACCTGTCTTACCCAGGCCACTACCAATACCACGGCCTACACGACGACTAGCGTGAGTAGCACCCTCAGCAGGTTGAATAGTATTCAAAAACATATTAAGACTCCACTTTCAACAAGTAGCTGATTTTATTAATCATACCACGGTTTTCAGGGGTATCCAAAACCTCTACTGTATGCTCACGACGACGCAAACCTAAGCCACGAGCACAAGCACGATGAGATTCAATTGTACCGATCAGGCTCTTAACCAATGTAACTTTAATCTTTTTTTGCTCAGTCATGGTTAGCTCCCAAAATATCTTCTACTGTCAAGCCACGTTTAGCGGCAATATCAGCAGGGGTATACAGTTTAGACAAACCGTCTAATGTAGCACGTACAATATTGTAAGGGTTAGTAGAACCATGCACTTTAGCTGAGATGTTATGGATACCCATAGCATCAAATACTAAACGCATTGGACCACCAGCTTTTACACCGCTACCTTCTTTAGCAGGTTGCATAAATACTTTAGTAGCGCCATGACGACCAATAACTTCATGATGAATAGTACCATTTTTCAAAGGTACTTTAATCATAGAGCGGCGTGCTTGATCCATTGCTTTTTGAACAGCAACTGGCACTTCTTTTGATTTACCCTTACCCATACCGATGCGACCATCACCATCACCAACAACAGTCAGTGCAGAGAAAGCCATGATACGGCCACCTTTAACTACTTTAGTCACGCGATTAACTGCGACCATCTTTTCAATCAGGCCGTCACCGCGTTCTTCAATTTCATGTTTTGCCATCTGAAAGTCTCCAAATATTAGAAGCTTAAACCATTTTCACGTGCAGCTTCAGCCAAAGCTTTCACACGACCGTGATATTGGAAACCTGAACGGTCAAAAGCAACTTTTTCAACACCTACTGCTTTAGCTTTTTCAGCAATACGCTTACCAACTACAGCTGCTGCTTCAACGTTGCTACCTGATTTCAGGCTACTACGTACTTCAGCTTCCAATGTAGAGGCTTGAGCCAATACTTTATCACCTTCAGCACTAATTACTTGAGCATAAATATGATTATTGCTGCGGAACACACATAATCTTACCATTTTCAAGTCCGCAATACGCGCACGGGTTTTGCGTGCACGACGGAGTCGGGTTGTATGTTTATCCATTAGTGAACCTCAATTATTTTTTCTTGGCTTCTTTCATCACTACTACTTCACCTACATAACGAACACCTTTGCCTTTATAAGGTTCAGGAGAACGGAATGCACGAATTTCAGCAGCGACTTGGCCAACCACTTGTTTATCTGCACCAGTCAAAACGATTTCTGTTTGGCTAGGAGTTTGAACGGAAACACCTTCAGGCATTTCGTATACGATTGGATGAGAGAAACCCAAAGACAAGTTCAAAACTTTGCCTTGCGCTTGGGCACGATAACCCACACCAATCAATTGAAGTTTTTTCTCAAAACCTTCAGAAACACCCTTAACCATGTTATTAACCAATGCACGAGCAGTACCAGACATAGCATTAGCCTGTTTACTGTCATTTTTTGCAGCAAAAGTCAATTTACCATCGTTTAGTTCAATAGCAACATCGGAATGCAAAGGAAAGGACAATTCGCCATGTTTACCTTTGATTACCAATGCATCTGTTCCGAATTTTACTTCTACACCAGCAGGAACAGTCACTGGGTTTTTTGCGACGCGTGACATTTACATTTCTCCACTAGGCTACGATGCACAACAACTCACCACCAACACCCTCAGAACGGGCTTTGCGATCAGTCATTACACCTTTAGAAGTACTAACAATAGCGACACCCAGGCCATTCATTACGCTAGGGATCTCACTTGATGCTTTGTAAATACGCAAACCTGGACGTGAAACACGTTTAATTTGCTCAATCACAGGACGACCTGCATAGTATTTCAATTGAATTTCCAATACCGGTTTTGCATCAGCAGAAACCGCAAAATCCTCGATATAACCTTCTTCTTTCAGAACTTTTGCAATTGCACATTTCAGTTTAGAGGAAGGCATGGCAACTGCTGCTTTATTAGCACGTTGCGCATTGCGAATACGAGTCAACATATCGGAAATAGGATCATGCATACTCATTATTTATACTCCTATTACCAGCTAGCTTTAACAACACCAGGGATCTCGCCACGCATAGCGATTTCACGGATCTTAATACGGCCCAAACCAAATTTACGGAAAGTGCCACGAGGACGACCTGTTAAAGCACAACGACGACGTTGACGTACAGGTGCTGCATTACGAGGAATGGATTGAAATTTCAAACGTGCTTCAAAGCGTTCTTCTTCAGTCGCATTAGCATCATTAATAACAGCGAAAATTGCCTCACGTTTAGCTGCAAACTTTTTCGCCAATGCTTGACGTTTCAGCTCACGATTAATAAGTGCTTTCTTAGCCATGATTATCCTTTAAACGGAAACTTGAATAGTGACAACAAAGCTTTCGCTTCTTCATCAGTTTTTGCAGTAGTTGTAATAGTAATATTCAAACCACGCAAAGCATCGATTTTATCGTATTCAATTTCCGGGAAAATAATTTGCTCACGAACGCCCATATTGTAATTGCCACGACCATCAAATGATTTACCGCTTACACCACGGAAGTCACGTACGCGAGGCAACGCAATAGTAATCAAACGATCCAAGAATTCAAACATTTGATCACGACGCAATGTTACTTTGCAACCAACTGGATAGTTATCACGGATTTTAAAACCCGCGATAGATTTACGAGCAACAGTAACAACTGGCTTTTGACCAGCAATTTTCTCTAAATCAGAAACAGCGTGCTCCATAACTTTTTTATCAGCAACAGCTTCACCCACACCCATATTCAAGGTGATTTTCTCAATACGTGGAACTTCCATTACTGATTTGTAACCAAATTGTTTAACCAACTCAGGAACAACTGTATCTTTATAAAACTCTCTCAAACGAGCCATGTTATCTCCTTATGCTCCAATGATAGAGCCATTTGATTTGAAGAAACGAACGCGTTTAACTTTGCCTTCATTTTCAATCAGCTTAATACCAACACGGTCTGCTTTATTAGTTTCCGGATTCAGGATTGCAATATTAGAAATATCCAAAGGCATTTCTTTAGTAATAATGCCACCCTCAATACCACGCATTGGATTAGGTTTTTGATGGCGTTTCACAACATTCACACCTTCAACAACAACTTTATCACCCAACACTCGAACTACTTGACCTTGCTTACCTTTATCTTTACCGGTAATCACTACAACCTGATCGCCTTTAATGATTTTATTCATCGCGCTATTCCTTATAATACTTCAGGCGCCAATGAAACGATTTTCATAAATCGCTCAGTACGCAATTCACGGGTTACCGGGCCAAAAATACGAGTACCCAGAGGTTCAAGTTTATTATTTAATAACACAGCGGCGTTGTTATCAAATTTAATTAGCGCACCATCAGGACGACGCACACCCTTAGCAGTACGAACAACTACCGCATTGTATACATCACCTTTTTTGACACGACCACGTGGGGCTGCATCTTTAACTGCAACTTTAATAATATCGCCAACAGAAGCGTAGCGACGCTTAGATCCGCCTAATACCTTGATACACATCACGCGACGCGCACCAGAGTTATCAGCCACATCTAAGATGGTCTGCATTTGAATCATATTAGTACCTTTAAATTAACCAACTTAATTTACCACTTTCATATAACTCGCACCTTACTTTAAGCTGCTTATTAAATGAAACCATCACGGTTCTAGTAAACCAGTCTTGGATCCCGAAGGGAGAGAAACTTCCATAAGAAGCTGGAAGATAAGAAACGAAGTTTACACGCAAATTAATTTTGCTGCAAGACTTCGTTTCTTATTAAGCTGCATTACTGTATTTTAAATCAAACAGTACGTGCTTTCTCAACCAATTCTTTGACAACCCAAGACTTGGTTTTTGACAAAGGACGAGACTCCTCGATTACCACTACGTCACCGATGCCATATTGATTGCTTTCATCATGTGCATGGATTTTAGTTGATAAACGAATGATTTTACCGTACAGAGGGTGTTTAACTTTACGCTCAACCAATACTGTAACAGTTTTGTCCATTTTGTCGCTTACCACTTTGCCTTGCAAAGTACGAACATTTTTAGCTTCGCTCATTACTTAGCACCTTTTTCAGTTAAAATGGTTTTAATACGAGCAATATCGCGACGTACACGTTTCAACTCGCTAGATTTACCCAACTGACCGGTTGCATTTTGCATGCGCAAGCCAAACTGAGCTTTCAACAAGTCCAACAAATCAGAGTTTAATTGCTCAATAGATTTGTCTTTCAATTCATTTGCTTTCATTATTGACCCACCTGTCTTACCACAAAGGTTGTAGGAATAGGCAATTTGGCAGCGGCCAATTCAAATGCTTCACGAGCCAAAGACTCAGGAACACCGTCCATTTCGTACAATACTTTGCCTGGTTTAATTTCAGCAATGTAATATTCCACATTACCTTTACCGCCACCCATACGAACCTGGATAGGTTTCTCAGTAATTGGTTTATCAGGGAATACACGAATCCAAATGCGACCGCCACGTTTAATATGACGAGTCATAGTACGACGAGCAGCTTCGATTTGGCGGGCAGTCAAACGACCACGGCCTACGGCTTTCAAACCGAACTCACCGAAACTTACTTTGTTACCGCGAGTAGCAATACCAGTGTTACGACCTTTTTGTTGCTTGCGATATTTCAGTCTAGTTGGCTGCAGCATTACGTCCACCTGCCTTTCTTTGTTTCTTCTCATGCTCAGGTTTAGAAGATTTAATATTACCTTCTGTATAAACCCAAACTTTCAGACCCAGTACACCATAAGTAGTGTGCGCTTCGCTAGTTGCATAATCTACATTTGCACGCAAAGTATGCAAAGGTACGCGACCTTCACGGTACCATTCGCTACGAGCGATATCAGCACCATTCAGACGGCCTGAAGTCATGATCTTGATGCCTTTGGCACCAGAACGCATTGCATTTTGCATTGCACGTTTCATTGCACGACGGAATTGGACGCGTTTTTCAAGTTGCTGAGCAATACCATCAGCAATAATTTGCGCATCCAACTCAGGACGGCGAATCTCTTCAATATTTACATGAACTGGCACACCCATCAGAGCTTGCAAGTCACGTTTCAAGATTTCGATATCCTCACCTTTTTTACCAATAACCACACCTGGACGAGCAGAGTGGATAGTGATACGTGCAGATTTAGCAGGACGTTCGATTACTACGCGACCAACTGAAGCATTTGCCAATTTTTTGCGCAAGTAATTACGAACATCAATATCTTGTTTCAAAACAGTTGAAAAGTCGGTGCTTTTAGCAAACCATTTTGAAGCCCAGTCTTTAGTTACCGCCAGGCGAAAGCCTGTAGGGTTAATCTTTTGTCCCATAGCTTTTCCTTAGTTGCCCACTGTCACATTAATATGACAAGTTTGTTTCTCGATGCGGTTACCGCGACCTTTGGCACGAGCTTGGAAACGTTTCAAGCTTGGGCCTTTGTCAACAAAGATAGTTACCACTTTCAGTTCGTCAATGTCAGCACCATTGTTGTGCTCGGCATTAGCGATTGCTGATTCCAATACTTTTTTAATTAGCTCAGCACCTTTTTTAGGGCTGAATGCCAAGATATTCAAAGCTTGGGCAACGTCTTTACCACGAATCAAATCAGCTACCAAGCGAGCCTTTTGAGCTGAAATACGGGCATTTTTATGTTGTGCACTTACTCTCATGATTCACCTTATTTCTTTTTAGCCTTTTTATCGGCCAAGTGGCCTTTAAAGGTACGGGTCAATGAGAACTCACCTAATTTATGACCAACCATGTTGTCACTGATAAACACAGGCACGTGAGTGCGACCGTTATGTACAGCGATAGTCAGACCAATGAAATCAGGCAAAATGGTAGAACGACGTGACCAAGTTTTAATTGGGCGTTTGTCGTTGCTTGCACGAGCAGCATCTACTTTTTTCAGCAAATGCAGGTCTACATATGGGCCTTTTTTTAATGAACGAGCCATACTAATTAACCTTTATTTGAGTAACGACGACGAACAATCATGTTATCCGTGCGTTTGTTATTACGAGTGCGGTAGCCCTTAGCAGGAGTACCCCATGGGCTAACCGGTTCGCGAGCTTCACCAGTACGGCCTTCACCACCACCATGTGGGTGATCGACAGGGTTCATGACAACACCACGAACGGTCGGACGAATACCACGCCAGCGGTTAGCACCAGCTTTGCCGATTTTTTTCAGGCTTTGTTCTTCGTTACCAACCTCACCAATAGTTGCACGGCAATTCACGCTAATTTTGCGCACTTCACCAGAACGCAAACGAACTTGAGCGTAAGCACCTTCTTTTGCAAGCAATACCGCAGAAGCACCAGCTGAACGAGCAATTTGTGCACCTTTACCTGGTTTCATTTCGATACAGTGAATAGTTGTACCAACTGGAATATTGCGAATCGGCAGAGTGTTACCTACTTTGATAGCAGCTTCAGCACCGGAAACTAATACTGCGCCGGCTTGAATACCACGAGGAGCAATGATGTAGCGACGTTCACCATCTGCATAGCACAACAATGCGATAAATGCAGTACGGTTAGGGTCATACTCGATACGCTCCACTTTTGCAGGGATACCGTCTTTGTTACGTTTAAAATCTACAACACGGTAATGGTGTTTATGACCACCACCTTTATGGCGGGTAGTGATATGACCATTGTTGTTACGACCGGCAGTAGAATTTTTCTTTTCCAGCAGAGGTGCATAAGGTGCACCTTTGTGCAAACCTTCTGTTACCACGCGAACCATGCCGCGACGGCCTGCAGAGGTCGGCTTCATTTTAACGATTGCCATTTTGTTTATTCCTTATCTGCAGCTGCAGCAGCGGCTTCCAAATCCAACTCTTGACCGGCAGCCAGGCTTACGTAAGCCTTTTTAACATCGCTGCGACGACCTAAAGTGCGACCAAAACGTTTAATTTTACCTTTAATGGTAACAGTAGTAACGTCTGCAACTTGAACACCGAACAGCAACTCAACTGCTGCTTTAATTTCAGGTTTGGTTGCATTTGCCAAAACTTTAAACGTCATTTGGTTACGTTTTTCAGCCAATACGTTGCTTTTTTCAGAAACGATAGGTGCCAAGATTACTTGAGTCAAACGTTGTTGATTCATACCCATTGCTCCTCTAATTGTGCAACTGCATCTTTAGTGATAACGACTTTTTTGTAACGCAGCAAGCTGTAAGGATCAACTTGTTGGGCTTCCAAAACCAATACGTTAGGCAAGTTGCGTGAAGCCAAGTAAACATTCTCGTCGAGCTGTTTAGTTACAAACAGAACTTGCTCCAAACCCAAGTTTTTCACTTGTTCGGCAAAAACTTTAGTTTTAGGAGTTTCAGCAGTCAATGCTTCGATTGCAAACAAACGTTCGTCACGAGCTAATTGGGACAAAATAGTCGCCATACCGGCACGGTACATTTTACGGTTCACTTTTTGAGTAAAGTTTTCGTCAGGTTTGTTTGGGAATGCACGACCACCTTTACGCCACAGCGGAGAAGAAGTCATACCGGAACGAGCACGGCCGGTACCTTTTTGGCGCCATGGTTTTTTAGTAGAGTGGTTTACTTCGGCACGAGTTTTTTGAGCACGGTTACCAGAACGGGCATTTGCCAAATAAGCAGTAACCAGTTGGTGAACCAGAGCTTCATTGTATTCACGAGCAAACAAAGCATCAGAAACAGCCAAGCTGCCAGATACTTGTCCTTTAGCGTCAATTACTTTCAATTCCATTACGCACCTACTTTCACGCTAGGACGAACCACGACGTCGCTGTTAACCGAACCCGGAACAGCACCTTTAACCAACAAGAGTTGGCGTTCAGCATCAACACGTACAACTTCCAATTTTTGAACAGTTGCTTTAGTGTTACCGTATTGACCTGCCATACGTTTACCAGGGAACACTCGACCAGGGTCTTGTGCCATACCGATAGAACCAGGAACACGGTGTGAACGGGAGTTACCGTGGGAAGTACGTTGAGCACCGAAGTTATGACGTTTGATCGTACCAGAGAAACCTTTACCTTTAGAGGTGCCGGTTACATCCACTAATTGACCAACTTCAAACATGGAAACGGTAATTTCATCACCGGCTTTCAATTCAGCCAATTTCTCTTCAGTCAAAGCAAATTCAACCAAACCACGGCCGGCTTCAACACCTGCTTTCGCAAAGTGACCAGCCTCAGCTTTGTTGACACGATTAGCTTTTTTCTGACCAAAGGTAACTTGTACAGCAGTGTAGCCGTCAGTATCTTTGGATTTTACTTGTGTAACGCGGTTGGCAGACATATCCAAAACAGTTACCGGAACAGAAACACCCTGTTCGTCGAACACGCGAGTCATACCAACTTTGCGTCCAACCAGACCTAAAGTCATGATTATTTTCCTTTTTAAGTAAAGGGGCGGGCTACGATTGGCCTGCCTTTCAGACAAAGTTAAACTTGATACGGATGTACCAAGTCCGCCATTATAATTGACAACTCAAAGAAATATCAACAAAAATTTCAATTTAACTTCTTAAGCCCCTCTTTTTTTCTGGAGAATACTACAAAATATCAGAAATTTTCAGACGGCCTAAGAATTTTATAAAAAACCGAACAGCTAAGCTGTTCGGTTTTCCAGTTCTTATTGAACTTTAATTTCTACATCTACACCTGCTGGAAGATCCAGTTTCATCAATGCATCAGTAGTTTTATCAGTCCAGTCCACAATGTCCATCAGACGCAAGTGGGTGCGGATTTCCAATTGTTCACGAGAAGTTTTGTTCACGTGAGGAGAACGCAAAATGTTGAAACGTTCGATTTTAGTTGGCAAAGGAATCGGACCTTTAACAACAGCACCAGTGCGTTTAGCAGTTTCAACGATTTCTTGCGCAGAACGGTCAATCAGACTGTAGTCATAAGCTTTTAGGCGGATACGGATTTTTTGGTTTGCCATTTATCAATATCCCTCAATTAAGCGATAATAGAAGAAACCACACCTGCACCTACGGTACGGCCACCTTCGCGAATCGCAAAGCGCAGACCTTCTTCCATAGCGATAGGCGCAATCAGTTCTACAGTAATGGTTACGTTCTCACCCGGCATTACCATTTCTACGCCTTCTTCCAAAGTAACTGCACCAGTTACGTCGGTAGTACGGAAGTAGAATTGTGGACGGTAGTTAGCGAAGAATGGAGTGTGACGACCACCCTCTTCTTTGCTCAGTACGTATACTTCTGCCTTGAACTTGGTGTGAGGAGTGATGGTACCTGGTTTAGCCAATACTTGACCACGCTCTACGTCTTCACGTTTAGTACCACGCAGCAATACGCCTACGTTGTCACCTGCTTGACCTTCGTCCAGCAGTTTGCGGAACATTTCAACGCCGGTACAAGTGGTTTTTTGGGTTTCTTTCAGACCTACGATTTCGATCTCGTCACCAACGTGGATGATGCCGCGCTCTACACGACCGGTTACTACTGTACCACGGCCAGAGATAGAGAATACGTCTTCGATAGGCAACAAGAAAGGTTTGTCTACGGCACGCTCAGGTGTTGGGATGTAGCTGTCCAAAGCGGCAGCCAGTTCGAAGATTTTTTCTTCGTAAGCAGCATCACCTTCCAAAGCTTTCAGTGCAGAACCTTGTACGATCGGGCAGTCGTCACCTGGGAAGTCGTAGCTTGACAGCAGGTCACGAATTTCCATTTCAACCAGTTCCAACAACTCGGCATCGTCAACCATGTCGCATTTGTTCATGAACACGATGATGTAAGGTACACCTACTTGGCGAGCCAACAGAATATGTTCGCGAGTTTGCGGCATAGGACCGTCAGCTGCGGAACATACCAAGATAGCGCCGTCCATTTGGGCAGCACCGGTAATCATGTTTTTAACGTAGTCGGCGTGGCCCGGGCAGTCTACGTGTGCGTAGTGACGGGTTTCAGTTTCGTATTCTACGTGTGAAGTATTAATGGTAATACCGCGGGCTTTTTCTTCAGGAGCGTTATCGATTTGGTCGTAAGCTTTTGCAGCGCCACCGAATTTTTTAGCCAAAATAGTAGTCAATGCAGCAGTCAGAGTGGTTTTACCATGGTCAACGTGACCGATAGTACCAACGTTTACGTGCGGTTTGCTACGTTCAAATTTTTCCTTAGCCATGAGCTAATTCCTTTACATATAAAGATCGATTAAAGAACAATGGCCGTCTGAAAATTTATTTTCAGTTTCAGACGGCCTTTTGATTAGCCTTTACGGGCTTCAGTTACAGCAGCAGCTACGTGAGCAGGAGCTTCAGCGTATTTTTTGAACTCCATGGAGTAAGTAGCACGGCCTTGGGTTGCAGAACGCAGGTCGGTTGAGTAACCGAACATTTCTGCCAGAGGTACTTCGGCACGGACTTTTTTACCGCCGATACCGTCATCATCCATACCCAATACGACACCACGGCGACGATTCAAGTCACCCATTACGTCACCCATGTATTCTTCAGGTGTTTCCACCTCAACTGCCATGATTGGTTCCAACAGAGCTGGGTTGGCTTTACGCATACCTTCTTTGAAGGCTTGAGACGCAGCCAATTCGAAGGCCAGTTGAGAGGAGTCAACGTCATGTGAAGAACCGAAGATCAAACGCACACGTACGTCAACTACCGGGTAACCGGCAACGATACCGTTAGGCAAAGTATCGCGAATACCTTTATCGACAGACGGAATAAATTCGCGAGGAATCACACCACCTTTAATTTCGTCGATAAATTCGTAACCCGCACCACCTGGTTCCATAGGTTCCATTTTGATCACAACGTGACCGTATTGACCTTTACCACCAGATTGTTTGGCGTGTTTGTATTCAGCTTCAACTTCTTTGCGGATGGTTTCGCGGTAAGCCACTTGAGGCGCACCGATATTTGCTTCCACGCCGAATTCGCGTTTCATACGGTCAACAATAATTTCCAAGTGCAGCTCACCCATACCGGAAATAATGGTTTGACCGGATTCTTCGTCTGTACGAACACGGAAAGATGGGTCTTCTTTTGCCAGACGGTTCAGGGCAATACCCATTTTCTCTTGGTCGGCTTTGGTTTTCGGCTCAACGGCAATATGAATTACCGGCTCAGGGAATTCCATGCGTTCCAAGATGATCGGTGCGCTTTCTGCACACAAGGTTTCACCAGTGGTAACGTCTTTCAGACCGATAGCGGCTGCGATGTCGCCAGCACGCACTTCTTCAATTTCAGTACGGTCTGCAGCAGTCATTTGTACCAAGCGACCGATACGTTCGCGAGTACCTTTTACAGAGTTCAATACGGTATCACCGGATTTCACCACACCAGAGTAAACGCGGATGAAAGTCAACTGACCAACGTATTTGTCGTTCAACATTTTGAACGCCAATGCAGAGAATTTCTCTTCATCGCTGGCTTGACGGCTGTCAGCTTCTTCAGTGTTAGGGTTAACACCTTGAACTGGAGGAATGTCGGTAGGAGCAGGCAGCAATTCTACAACTGCGTCCAACATACGTTGAACACCTTTGTTTTTGAATGCTGAACCGCACAACATTGGTTGAATTTCGCCGGCCAAAGTACGTTGACGCAATGCGCCTACGATTTCTTCTTCAGTCAGCTCATCACCGCCCAAGTATTTGTCCATCAATTCTTCGCTGGCTTCTGCTGCGGCTTCAATCATGTTTTGACGCCATTCTTCAGCAGTCTCAACCAATTCAGCAGGAATATCGCCATAGGTAAAGGTTGTACCTTTATCGGCTTCATTCCAAATAATGGATTTCATTTTCAACAGGTCAACAACACCGCTGAAGCTGTCTTCCGCACCAACCGGAATCACGATAGGTACAGGGTTTGCGCGCAAACGGGTTTTCATTTGCTCAACAACGCGGAAGAAGTTGGCACCTTGACGGTCCATTTTGTTTACAAATGCCAAGCGAGGTACTTGGTATTTGTTAGCTTGACGCCATACGGTTTCAGATTGAGGTTGAACACCGCCTACTGCACAGTAAACCATTACTGCGCCGTCCAATACACGCATAGAACGCTCTACCTCTACGGTAAAGTCAACGTGTCCCGGGGTGTCGATGATGTTGAAACGGTGCTCAGGGAACTGTTTCGCCATACCGGACCAATAAGAAGTCACAGCAGCAGAAGTAATGGTAATACCACGCTCTTGCTCTTGTTCCATGTAGTCGGTAGTAGCCGCGCCGTCATGCACTTCGCCCAATTTATGAGTCAAACCTGTATAGAACAAAATACGTTCTGTTGTGGTTGTTTTACCCGCGTCAATATGGGCAGAAATACCGATATTGCGATACAGGCTGATAGGGGTCTTACGAGCCATTTTGTTAGCCTTTCGATATTAGAAACGGAAGTGAGAGAATGCTTTGTTAGCTTCAGCCATGCGGTGTACTTCTTCACGTTTTTTCAACGCACCACCACGACCTTCAGCCGCATCAATCAATTCACCTGCCAAACGCAGGTCCATAGATTTCTCACCACGTTTACGGGCCGCATCGCGAACCCAGCGCATTGCCAAGGCCAGACGACGTGAAGGACGAACTTCAACAGGAACTTGGTAGTTTGCACCACCTACACGGCGGCTTTTCACTTCCACGATAGGTTTGGCGTTTGCAATGGCTTCGTTAAATACTTCGATTGCTACTTTGCCGGTTTTTTTCTCAATTTGCTCCAGCGCACCGTAAACGATACGCTCTGCAACAGATTTTTTACCGTCAATCATCAATACGTTCATGAATTTAGTCAGCTCAACGCTGCCGAATTTTGGATCTGGCAGTACGTCGCGCTTAGGGACTTCTCTACGTCTTGGCATTTTAATTTCCTTTAGTCTATTCAGTTGGGTCTATTCCCATGAATACCCAATTAAGTATTCACTTACTCGGCCGTTGTTCAGCTTAGGCGGCCGACGTGCCTATTTGAGTCCCGATAATTATTTAGGACGCTTAGCACCGTATTTAGAACGGGCTTGTTTACGGTCTTTAACACCTGCAGTATCCAAAGAACCGCGTACAGTGTGGTAACGTACACCTGGCAAGTCTTTTACACGACCGCCGCGGATCAATACGACGCTGTGCTCTTGCAGGTTGTGGCCTTCACCACCGATGTATGAAATGACTTCAAAACCGTTGGTCAGGCGAACTTTACATACTTTACGCAATGCAGAGTTAGGTTTTTTAGGGGTAGTTGTGTATACACGGGTGCATACGCCGCGTTTTTGCGGGCAAGCTTCCAGTGCAGGCACTTTGTTTACGTACACGGGCTTTTGACGGCCTTTGCGTACCAATTGGTTAATAGTTGGCATATTTTCTCGTCCTGTTGAGTTAAATACTTGCCGACACCATGTCGACAAGATTGGAATTATATTTTTATTGCAAGGGTTTAGTCAAGCAAATGACTGATAAAGTTTAGTGTTTTTCTATTTATCTTTAAAATTTTGGAAGCAATGGCCGTCTGAAAGATTCAGACGGCCTCACTCTCTACTCTATCCTAAGCCCTCTTAAAATAAAACCGCAAGACTAGCTTGCGGTTTTATTTTCACGAAAACCCTTCCGGATTATTCGTCTGAAGCTTCGATTTCAGAAGCCTCTTGATCGGCTTGCTGCCATTGTTGGTGACGGCTGCGGTGGTAGGTCAAACCTGTACCGGCAGGAATCAATCGACCAACAATCACGTTCTCTTTCAAACCGCGCAGCTCGTCTTGTTTGCCCATGATAGCGGCCTCGGTCAAGACGCGGGTTGTTTCTTGGAACGATGCAGCAGAAATGAAGCTGTCGGTAGACAAGGAAGCTTTGGTAATACCCAACAACACATTTTCATAACGTGCCGGCTCTTTGCCTTCAGCGATGGCTTTCTCATTGGCAAGCATCACATCGCTACGCTCGACTTGTTCACCAGTAATAAACTCTGTATCACCAGCATCCACAATGTTCACACGGCGCAGCATTTGGCGGATGATGACTTCGATGTGTTTATCGGAAATCTTCACACCTTGCAGGCGGTAAACCTCTTGTACCTCTTGAACAATGTAGCGAGCCAATGCTTCGATACCTTGAAGGCGCAGAATGTCGTGCGGATCTACGGCACCGTCCACAATGGTTTCACCGCGGTTTACCACTTGACCGTCGTGTACCAAAATCTGTTTCTCTTTAGAAATCAGCGTTTCGTATGCTACACCGTCTACGTCGGTAATAATCAGACGCTGTTTACCTTTGGTTTCTTTACCGAAGGAAACGGTACCGGTAATTTCAGCCAACATGCCGGCATCTTTCGGCACGCGTGCTTCAAACAACTCAGCAACGCGCGGCAAACCACCGGTAATATCGCGGGTTTTAGAAGACGCTTGAGGAATACGCGCCAGCACATCACCCTTACCGACTTCCTGACCTTCACGGACAGTAATCACTGCACCGACCGGGAACGCCATAGAAACCGGCGTAGTCGTGCCTGGGATACAGATTTCCAAACCATTTTCATCCAACAGTTTGACAGTCGGACGCAACAATTTAGAAGCACCGGAGGAGCGACGTTTGCCGTCGATGACCACCAAAGTGGACAAACCGGTTACATCATCGGTCTGTTTCGCAACGGTTACACCCTCTTCTACGTTTTCGAATTTCACCAAACCTGCATGTTCGGTAATCATCGGACGGGTATGCGGATCCCAAGTTGCCAAAGTTTGACCGGCTTTAATGGCCTCGCCGTCTTGTACCAACAGGATTGCACCGTAAGGTACTTTGTGGCGTTCACGTTCACGGCCGATTTCATCGTGAATCACAACTTCACAAGAGCGGCCGATGACAACCAATTCGCCTTTGTTGTTGGCAACGTAACGCATTTGGCTGCTGAAACGAGCTGTACCGTTGGATTTGGCTTCCACTTGGCTGGCAGCGGCCGCACGGGATGCCGCACCACCGATGTGGAACGTACGCATGGTCAGCTGAGTACCTGGCTCACCAATAGATTGTGCAGCAATGACACCTACAGCCTCACCGGCATTAACCAGTTTACCGCGCGCCAAGTCGCGGCCATAACAGTGTGCACACAAACCATGACGGGTCTTACAAGTAATTGGCGTACGGACTTTAACCTCGTCAACACCAGATTGGTCAATGATATCGACTAATTTCTCAGTCAGCAGTGTACCTGCCTCAACCAATGTTTCTCCTGTTGAAGGATCAACAACATCTGATGCAGTAACACGACCCAAAATACGATCGCGCAATGCTTCAATTACGTCACCGCCTTGTACTACTGCTTTCATGACAAAGCCGTCTGAAGTACCGCAATCATCTTCAACAACGACCAAGTCTTGAGTTACGTCTACCAGACGACGGGTCAGGTAACCGGAGTTCGCGGTTTTCAACGCGGTATCCGCCAAACCCTTACGCGCACCGTGGGTCGCAATAAAGTATTGCAATACGGTCAAACCTTCGCGGAAGTTGGAGGTAATCGGCGTTTCAATAATGGAGCCGTCAGGTTTGGCCATCAAACCACGCATACCGGACAACTGTTTAATCTGAGCCGCAGAACCACGGGCACCAGAGTCGGCCATCATGTAAATAGAGTTGAAGGATTCTTGATCAACTTCGTTACCGTCACGGTCGATAACTTTTTGTTTAGACAAGTTATCCATCATCGCTTTAGCAATTTTATCGCCGGCACGACCCCAAATATCGACTACTTTGTTGTAGCGTTCGCCGTTGGTGACCAAACCTTGACGGTATTGGTCTTCGATTTCTTTAACCTCGGCATTGGCTTCAGCCAACAAGGCTGCTTTCTCTTTCGGAATTTCCATATCGTCAACAGCAATGG
This sequence comes from Neisseria sp. P0004.S004, assembly GCF_051963335.1. NCBI lineage: Bacteria > Pseudomonadati > Pseudomonadota > Betaproteobacteria > Neisseriales > Neisseriaceae > Neisseria > Neisseria sp. P0004.S004. Next base: position 35,549 of record NZ_JBQCUK010000008.1, on the reverse strand, counting down.
AAATACCGCCTTTAGCCGCAAAACCGAAACCGGTATACATCAAGTGGTCGGCGAAAATAACTGTTTCACGCAGGCCGCACAAACGGAATGATGCGTTAATCAGTTTAGAAATTTCTTTTTTCTTCAGCGCTTTGTTGATGTACTCGAATGGCAGGCCTTTAGGCAAGATTTCGCTCAACAATGCACGGCCGACTGTTGTTTCGTAACGGTTAACAACAGGTTCAAACTCACCTGCTTCGTTTTTCACCCATTCGCGCAGGCGTACGGTAATTTTCGTACCCAACTCAACCTGTTTGGTATGGTATGCACGATGTACTTCTTTCACATCGGCAAACAGGCTGCCTTCGCCTTTGGCATTGATACGGTCGCGGGTCATGTAGTACAGACCCAATACGATGTCTTGGGAAGGTACGATAATCGGTTCGCCGTTAGCTGGAGACAATACGTTGTTTGAAGCCAGCATCAAAGTGCGCGCTTCCATTTGTGCTTCCAAGCTCAATGGAACGTGCACGGCCATTTGGTCACCGTCAAAGTCGGCGTTAAATGCGGCACATACCAATGGGTGCAACTGAATCGCTTTACCCTCGATCAGGATAGGTTCGAACGCTTGAATACCCAAACGGTGCAGAGTTGGCGCACGGTTCAGCATAATCGGATGTTCGCGGATAACTTCTTCCAAGATGTCCCATACTTCAGGTACTTCTTGCTCTACCAATTTTTTCGCAGCTTTAACGGTAGAGGCCAAACCTTGTTTTTCCAATTTATGGAAAATGAACGGTTTGAACAATTCCAAAGCCATTTTCTTCGGCAGACCGCATTGGTGCAGACGCAGGTATGGGCCTACGGTAATCACGGAACGACCGGAGTAGTCCACACGTTTACCCAGCAGGTTTTGACGGAAACGACCGCCTTTACCTTTAATCATGTCTGCCAATGATTTCAGCGGACGTTTGTTGGCACCGGTCATGGCTTTACCGCGACGGCCGTTATCCAACAGAGAGTCAACCGCTTCTTGCAACATACGTTTTTCGTTGCGGACGATGATGTCAGGCGCATGCAGTTCCAACAGACGTTTCAGACGGTTGTTACGGTTGATAACGCGACGGTACAAATCGTTCAAATCGGAAGTGGCAAAACGACCGCCATCCAATGGAACCAAAGGACGCAAATCAGGTGGCAATACCGGCAGCACATCCATAATCATCCACTCCAGTTTCATACCGGAACGATGGAAGGCTTCCAACACTTTCAAGCGTTTGGCAATTTTTTTGATTTTGGTGTCAGAACCGGTAGATTCCAGCTCTTGACGCAGGATCTCGATCTCGCCGGCAATATCCAAGGTACGCAGCAATTCGCGGATACCTTCCGCACCCATTTTGGCATCAAAGTCGTCGCCGTATTCGTCCAGCTTGTTGTAGTAATCGTCTTCAGTCAGCAATTGACGGCGTTGCAACGGAGTCATGCCGGGATCGGTTACCACAAATGCTTCAAAGTACAATACACGTTCGATATCACGCAACGTCATGTCCAATACCATACCCAGGCGGGAAGGCAGGGATTTCAAGAACCAGATGTGGGCAACAGGCGCAGCCAATTCGATATGGCCCATGCGTTCGCGGCGCACTTTAGACAGGGTAACTTCTACACCACATTTTTCACAGGTTACGCCTTTAAATTTCAAGCGTTTGTACTTACCGCACAAACATTCATAGTCTTTGACCGGACCAAAGATTTTGGCGCAGAACAAACCGTCGCGCTCAGGTTTGAACGTACGGTAGTTAATGGTTTCAGGTTTTTTAACTTCGCCATAAGACCATGAGCGGATGGTTTCGGGAGAGGCAATACCGATTTTGATGGCATCAAACTCTTCTTCCATGCCGGCGGTTTGCAACGGATTAAATAAGTTCAACAAATTCATTTTTGCTCCTTGAAGGAAGTATTTTTACCGCGTGGCGGATTTTCGATATTGGAAACGGTACTTTTGATTTCAGACGGCCTAAATGCCGATTGCTTTATTCTTATTCTGAAACCGCTTTTTCAGACGACCTTAAAAGGCCGTCTGAAAACTTCTGTTTAGTAGCGTTCCAAATCGATATCCAAGCCCAGTGAGCGAATCTCTTTAACCAATACGTTGAAGGATTCAGGCATACCGGCATCGATTTTGTGTTCGCCTTTGACGATGTTTTCGTACATTTTGGTACGACCGTTCACGTCGTCGGACTTCACTGTCAGCATCTCTTGCAACGTGTATGCTGCACCGTATGCTTCCAGCGCCCAAACCTCCATCTCACCGAAACGTTGGCCACCGAACTGGGCTTTACCGCCCAGAGGTTGTTGGGTAACCAGACTGTACGGACCGGTTGAGCGGGCGTGCATTTTTTCATCAACCAAGTGGTGCAGTTTCAGATAGTGCATCACACCGACTGTTACCTTGCGGTCAAACGGTTCGCCAGAGCGTCCGTCATACAGCGTGATTTGGGTTTTGCTGTCGTTAAAGCCCAATTTTTCGACTTCAGGATCATCGCTTGGATAAGCCAAGTTCAACATTTCGCGGATTTCAGACTCTTTCGCACCGTCAAACACTGGGGACGCGAAAGATGCGCCTTTACGCAAGTTAGAAGCCAATTCAATGATTTCTTCATCTGTCAGGCTGTCTAAATCTTCTTTCTTACCGCTGCTGTTGTAGAGTTTATTCAAGAATTCACGCAGCTCGCTGGCGTTGCGTTGCTCTTTCAGCATACGGTCGATGCGCTCGCCGATACCTTTTGCCGCCCAACCCAAGTGAACTTCTAAAATCTGACCGATGTTCATACGGGAAGGTACGCCCAACGGGTTCAGTACGATATCCACCGGACGTCCGTCAGCCATGTAAGGCATGTCTTCCACCGGCAGAATGCGTGATACCACACCTTTGTTACCGTGGCGACCCGCCATTTTGTCACCGGCTTGCAGACGGCGTTTGATGGCGATAAATACTTTCACCATTTTTTGTACGCCCGGTTGCAGCTCGTCGCCTTGAGTCAGTTTTTTCTTCTTAATCTCATACAACTCGTCCGCTTCTTCGCGTTTTTGTTGCAGGCTCAATTTAATCAGTTCCAACTGTTTGGCCAAATCTTCGTCAGCCAGGCGGATATCGAACCAATCATGTTTGCTGGACAGGCTTGCCAGATATTCAGTAGTAATCTCGCTGCCTTTAGCCAGCTTCATCGGGCCACCGTTGGCTTTTTGGCCGACAATCATGCGCTCAATACGGTCAAATGCATCGTTATCAAAAATACGCAACTGGTCGCTCAAGTCTTGACGGTAACGTTTCAGCTCAGAATCAATAATGGATTGGGCACGTTTGTCGCGTTGGATACCTTCACGGGTAAAGACTTGAACGTCGATAACGGTACCGCTCATGCCGGTAGGCATACGCAATGAAGTATCTTTTACATCAGACGCTTTTTCACCGAAGATGGCACGCAACAGTTTTTCTTCAGGAGTCAGTTGAGTTTCGCCTTTAGGCGTTACTTTACCTACCAAGACGTCACCGGCTTCTACTTCCGCACCGATGTAAACAATACCGGATTCATCCAAACGGTTTTGCATACGTTCGGACAAGTTCGGAATATCACGGGTAATGTCTTCCGCACCCAGCTTGGTATCACGGGCAACAACGTTCAATTCCTCAATGTGAATCGAAGTATAGCGGTCATCCGCAGCCACTTTTTCGGAAATCAGAATCGAGTCTTCGTAGTTGTAACCGTTCCACGGCATAAAGGCGATGGTCATATTTTGACCCAAAGCCAATTCGCCCAAATCGGTGGATGCACCGTCGGCAATCAAATCACCGCGTTGCAAAACATCGCCTGCCTTGACAGCCGGACGTTGGTTGATGTTGGTAGATTGGTTGGAACGGGTAAATTTAACCAAGTTGTAAATATCGACACCCACTTCACCGGCAGTCGCCTCATCGTCATGGACACGAATCACCACACGGTTAGCATCTACATACTCAACCACACCGCCGCGGCGGGCAACGATTGCAGTAGCAGAGTCAACGGCAACGGAACGCTCAATACCGGTACCAACCATCGGTTTTTCAGGACGCAGGCACGGTACTGCCTGACGTTGCATGTTGGCACCCATCAATGCACGGTTCGCGTCATCATGCTCCAAGAATGGAATCAGAGATGCCGCTACAGATACCACTTGACCAGTTGCCACGTCCATATATTGGACACGGTCAGGCGTTGCCATAATGGTTTCGCCTTTTTCACGACAAGTAACTAAATCGCCAATCAAATTACCGTCTTTGTCCAAATCTGCATTCGCCTGTGCAATCACATAGCGGCCTTCTTCGATGGCAGACAAGTAATCGATTTCTTCAGTTACCTTACCATTAACAACGCGACGGTAAGGTGTTTCCAAGAAACCATAATCATTGGTGCGCGCATAAACGGACAATGAGTTGATCAAACCAATGTTCGGACCTTCAGGTGTTTCAATAGGACATACACGGCCATAGTGGGTCGGATGTACGTCTCGCACCTCAAAGCCTGCACGTTCACGGGTCAAACCACCCGGGCCCAATGCAGATACACGGCGTTTATGGGTTACTTCAGACAATGGGTTGGTCTGATCCATAAACTGGCTCAATTGGCTAGAACCGAAGAATTCTTTAATCGCAGCAGAAACAGGTTTCGCATTAATCAAGTCATGCGGCATCAAGTTCTCAGATTCTGCTTGATTCAAACGTTCTTTAACGGCACGTTCTACACGAGCCAAACCACTACGGAATTGGTTTTCTGTCAACTCGCCTACGGAACGAACGCGACGGTTGCCCAAGTGGTCAATATCATCTACTTCGCCATGACCATTACGCAATTCAACCAATGTAGCAATGGAAACTACAATGTCTTCTACGCTCAGAACGTAACCGCCTTTTTCAGCTGCGCCAGCCAAAGTCTCATTTAACAGACGGCCATACCAAGAGTTTTGTTGTGCTTCGGACAATTTTTGCTCATATGTGCGCGTATTGAATTTCATACGGCCTACACGAGACAAGTCATAGCTGTCTTCACTGAAGAACAAACGGTTGAAGAGCTGCTCGACAGCTTCTTCGGTAGGTGGTTCGCCAGGACGCATCATGCGGTAAATTGCTACACGCGCAGCTTGTTGGTCGGCTGTTTCATCTGTACGCAGAGTGCTGGAAATATAACCGCCCTGATCCAATTCATTAATATACAGGGTAGTAATTTCTTTTACGCCGTTAATATCAAGTTTGGCCAACAGCTCTTCTGTGATTTCATCATTAGCAGAAGCCAATACTTCGCCGGTTTCCGGATCAATCAGATCAGTAGCCAATGCTTTACCCAACAGGCTTTCTGGTTCCACATCCAGTCGAGTCAAGCCCGCATTGGTAATATCACGGATATTTTTCGCAGTAATACGTTTACCTTTGGCAACCAATACATTGCCTTCTTTATCCAAGATATCAACTTTGGCAGTTTCGCCTTTCAGACGGCTTACAACCAGATCTGTTTGAACACCGTTTGGAGACAAATAGAAAGTTTCTTTGTCATAGAAAATATCCAAGATTTGTTCATTGTTGTAGCCCAAGGCTTTCAACAAAATCGTAACCGGCATTTTACGGCGACGGTCGATACGGAAATACAACAAATCTTTTGGATCAAATTCGAAATCCAACCATGAACCACGGTAAGGAATAATACGAGCAGAGAACAACAGCTTACCGGAGGAATGAGTTTTACCACGGTCATGCTCAAAGAACACACCTGGAGAACGGTGCAACTGGGAAACAATTACACGCTCTGTACCATTGATGACAAAAGAGCCACTTGGCGTCATCAATGGGATTTCGCCCATATATACTTCGTTTTCGCGAACTTCTTTTACAGTCGGTTTAGACGCTTCTTTATCCAAAATCACCAAACGGATACGTGCACGCAATGGAGCCGCATAAGTAATACCGCGCAATTGACATTCAGGAATATCGAACAAAGGTTCGCCCAATGTGTAATGCACAAACTCCAATCGCGCATAACCATTATGGCTCACAATCGGGAAAATAGAATTGAATGCTGCTTGCAGACCATCATCAGTACGTTGGTCAAAAGCGTTTTCCAGCTGCAAAAATTTCGCATAAGAATCAATTTGGGTTGCCAGCAGGAAAGGAACATCCAAGACATTCTCTCGCTTTGCAAAACTCTTACGGATACGTTTTTTCTCGGTAAACGAATAGCTCATATACACTCCGAAAAGCAATTTTAAATAATAGGCCGTCTGAAACAACGACATGCATCAACTTAATATTTACATTTATTTGCAATGATTTTATAAAAACTATGCAAATGAATGTAAACAATGCCTAATGCTTATTTTAAGAAGCAAAATAAGGCTGGCAGAAAACTGCCAGCCTTTACAGGAAGCATCAAATTATTTGATTTCGACTTTAGCGCCGGCTTCCTCCAGTTGTTTTTGGATGTCTTCAGCTTCAGCTTTAGAAACACCTTCTTTCAGAGTTTTAGGTGCACCGTCAACGATGTCTTTAGCTTCTTTCAGACCCAAGCCAGTGATAGCGCGGACAACTTTAATCACGCCAACTTTTTGATCACCAGCAGAAGCCAATACTACGTCAAATTCAGTTTTTTCTTCAGCAGCAGCTGCACCAGCACCTGCAGGACCTGCAACTGCAACAGCAGCAGCAGAAACGCCAAATTTCTCTTCAAAAGCTTTAACCAGGTCGTTCAATTCCATTACGGTCAAAGAACCAACGGCTTCCAAAATGTCTTCTTTAGTAATAGCCATGCTATTTTACTCCAAGTATTGTATTAAAAAATAATTGATTAAATGAAACAAAATCGATTAAGCGGCTTCTTCACCGGCTTTTTTCTCTGCCAAAGCAGCCAAACCACGTGCAAAGCCTGATACAGGAGCTTGCATAACGAACAACAGTTTGGACAACAGCTCTTCGCGGCTTGGAATAGAAGCCAACTCAGCAACCTGAGCAGGATTCATCACTTCGCCATTGTAAGAACCGGCTTTAACGATGATTTTGTCATCTTTTTTCGCGAATTGGTGCAGCACTTTAGCAGCAGCAACAGCATCTTCAGAAGCAGCGTAAACCAATGGACCAACCATTTGATCGGCCAAACCTGCGAATGAAGTACCCTCTACTGCGCGACGAGCCAGAGTATTTTTCAGAACGCGCAAGTAAACGCCTTCTTTACGTGCATTCGCACGAAGCTCAGTCATGCTGGAAACACTGATACCGCGATATTCAGCGACTACGAGAGTTTGAGCGTTAGCAATTGCTGCGCTAATTTCCTCTACGGCCACTTTCTTGGTTTCAATATTGAGACTCAAGGTCTACCTCCCACTGTTTATAAACAGGATACCGAAATGATATCCCACCAGCGCGGTAACCTAAAAAGACATCTTACAAGCAATCTTGCAATGTGTTTCAGGACTACCGTCTGCGTAGGGCAGTTACGATTAAATCTTACGATCCCTACGGTCTTGGACATCTACTTAATTTTAAGTAGCCCAAATTCAGGCAACCCAGAAAGCCGGATCACCTGAAAATTTCTTAGTTATTCACGCTTGCAGTATCAACGCGAACACCCAAACCCATGGTGCTGGATACAGCAACTTTTTTCAGGTACTGACCTTTAGCAGCAGCAGGTTTGGCTTTAACGATAGCATCCAGCAACGCATTGAAGTTTTCTTTCAAGTCAGCTTCAGCGAAAGAAGCACGACCGATAGTTGCATGAACGATACCGGCTTTATCTGTACGGTATTGTACTTGACCTGCTTTTGCATTTTTAACTGCTTCAGCAACGTTAGGAGTAACAGTACCTACTTTAGGGTTTGGCATCAGACCACGAGGACCCAAGATGGTACCCAATTGACCAACGATACGCATTGCATCAGGAGAAGCAATAACAACGTCAAAGTTCAGGTTACCAGCTTTGATTTCAGCAGCCAGATCTTCAAAACCGACGATATCTGCACCCGCTTCTTTAGCAGCATCTGCATTTGCACCTTGTGTAAATACAGCTACGCGAGTTGTTTTACCGGTACCTTTAGGCAGAACGACTGAACCACGGATAACTTGGTCAGATTTACGAGGATCAACGCCCAAGTTGAAAGATACGTCAACAGACTCGTCAAATTTAGCAGTAGCAGCTTTTTTAACCAAAGCAATTGCTTCGTCGATTGCGTACAGTTTGTTAGCTTCAACAGAAGAGCGCAGAGCTTTCAAGCGTTTAGATACTTTAGCCATTATACAACACCCTCCACATCCAAGCCCATTGAGCGAGCAGAGCCGGCAATAGTGCGAACAGCCGCATCCAAGTCAGCAGCAGTCAAATCAGGCTCTTTAGTTTTAGCAATTTCTTCCAACTGGGCGCGGGTCAATTTACCCACTTTATTAGTCAGAGGATTAGAACTACCTTTTTGCAGACCAGCAGCTTTTTTCAACAAGATAGAAGCTGGAGGGGTTTTCATCACAAAAGTGAATGATTTATCCGCAAATGCAGTAATAACGACTGGAATTGGCAAACCAGGTTCCATACCTTGGGTTGCAGCATTAAATGCTTTACAGAATTCCATGATATTCAAACCACGTTGACCCAAAGCAGGACCAACTGGGGGAGATGGATTGGCTTTACCTGCAGGAATTTGCAGTTTGATGTAGCCGATAATTTTCTTTGCCACTTAAGAACTCCTAAAAACGGGTATAACGCGGAACCATTCCGCTTCCCAAACAGAATTTGCGATTATATCCGCTTAAAAAAAAATTTTCAAGCGAATTAAACCACTTAAATCTTTTCAACCTGACCGAACTCTAATTCAACCGGTGTTTCACGACCAAAAATCTGAACTGAAACACGCAGTCTATTACGTTCGTAGTTAACTTCATCAACAATACCGTTAAAATCAGCAAATGGGCCTTCGTTTACTCGAACTTGCTGACCAACTTCAAACTCAACTTTTGGTTTTGGCTTCTCAACACCTGTTTTAGCTTGTTGCAAAATAGCATCTGCATCTTTTTGAGAAATTGGGATCGGGCGATTTCCACTACCGCCTACAAAACCATTTACTCGAGGGGTACTCTTAACCAAGTGCCATGAATCATCAGTCATTTCCATTTCAACCAATACATAGCCTGGATAGAATTTACGCTCACTGATGGTTTTTCGGCCATTCTTGATATCTACTACTTCCTCCACAGGAACGAGAATCTGGCCGAAATATTCTTCCATGTTTTCACGAGCAATACGCTCTTTCAATGTTTTTTGAACATTTTTCTCGAAACCGGAATAGGCCTGTACCACATACCAACGCTTTGACATCTTTACCCTTTCCTATTTAATAAAACATCAAAAAACAACCATGAAATAATTGTATCTGCCGTATAAATGAAGGCTGCTAAAACTGCAACGAAGATAATCACGAATACAGTCATTTTGACCGCTTCATCACGACTCGGCCAAACTACCTTCTTAAACTCAGTCCAAGAGCTCTTAAAATATGCAAACAGACCTTCTTTCTTTTCAGGAGCTGGCTTATTACTTACCACAACTTCCTTTTTCTGATGGTCTTCTTTGCGTCCAGACGGATGTTCTGTCATCTTTACTCACTTATCAATACCCCACCCGCCTTTATTTTAGATAGTGGCATTGATCCATTAATTAATTCCAAATAATCTTAAAACTTAAGTACAAAAAAATTAACCGGCACAAGGCCGGTTAATTTTTTATTTGGCAGGCCAAGAGGGTCTCGAACCCCCAACCCTCGGTTTTGGAGACCGATACTCTACCAATTGAGCTATTGGCCTGTAAACTTAAGCGATTACAGAAGAAACCACACCCGCACCTACGGTACGACCACCTTCGCGAATCGCAAAGCGCAGACCTTCTTCCATAGCGATAGGCGCAATCAGTTCTACAGTAATGGTTACGTTCTCACCTGGCATTACCATTTCTACACCTTCTTCCAAAGTAACTGCACCAGTTACGTCAGTAGTACGGAAGTAGAATTGTGGACGGTAGTTAGCGAAGAATGGAGTGTGACGACCACCCTCTTCTTTGCTCAGTACGTATACTTCTGCTTTGAATTTGGTGTGAGGAGTGATAGTACCTGGTTTAGCCAATACTTGACCACGCTCTACATCTTCACGTTTAGTACCACGCAGCAATACGCCTACGTTGTCACCTGCTTGACCTTCGTCCAGCAGTTTGCGGAACATTTCAACACCGGTACAAGTGGTTTTTTGAGTTTCTTTCAGACCTACGATTTCGATCTCGTCACCAACGTGGATGATACCGCGCTCTACACGACCGGTTACTACTGTACCACGACCGGAGATAGAGAATACGTCTTCGATAGGCAACAAGAAAGGTTTGTCCACAGCACGCTCAGGTGTTGGGATGTAGCTGTCCAGAGCAGCAGCCAATTCGAAGATTTTTTCTTCGTAACCAGCGTCACCTTCCAAGGCTTTCAGTGCAGAACCTTGTACGATTGGGCAGTCATCACCTGGGAAGTCGTAGCTTGACAACAAGTCACGGATTTCCATTTCAACCAGTTCCAACAACTCGGCATCGTCAACCATGTCGCATTTGTTCATGAATACGATGATGTAAGGTACACCTACTTGGCGGGCCAACAGGATGTGTTCGCGAGTTTGCGGCATAGGACCATCAGCTGCGGAACATACCAAGATCGCGCCGTCCATTTGGGCAGCACCGGTAATCATGTTTTTAACGTAGTCGGCGTGGCCCGGGCAGTCTACGTGTGCGTAGTGACGGGTTTCAGTTTCGTATTCTACGTGTGAGGTATTAATGGTAATACCACGAGCTTTTTCTTCAGGAGCGTTGTCGATTTGGTCGTAAGCTTTTGCAGCGCCACCGAATTTTTTAGCCAAAATAGTAGTCAAAGCAGCAGTCAGAGTGGTTTTACCATGGTCAACGTGACCGATGGTGCCAACGTTTACGTGCGGTTTGCTACGTTCAAATTTTTCCTTAGCCATGGCAATATCCTATAATCTAAGCTTTTTGAAAATAAAGGGTAATAATGAGATGGTGCCCATGGGCAGATTTGAACTGCCGACCTCTCCCTTACCAAGGGAGTGCTCTACCCCTGAGCTACATGGGCGAAATTGTTTGGAGCGGGTGAAGGGAATCGAACCCTCACCGTAAGCTTGGAAGGCTTCTGCTCTACCATTGAGCTACACCCGCATACTCACTTTTTTGCTCCAAGTAAGAATTTTTGGTGGAGGGAGAAGGATTCGAACCTTCGAAGCTCACGCAACAGATTTACAGTCTGCCCCCTTTGACCGCTCGGGAATCCCTCCAAAAGAGAACGTCAGTTTATTGGCAACTCAGATTTCCGTCAAGATTTTTTTTCATTTATTTCTTTAAAAATATCCAAGCTTTTGCTTTTAAACACTATTTATTTAAACTGAATGATTTTTTCGTACTTAGCCATCAGCTCTTCGTGCGTTTCAGGATGCTCTTCATCAATCAAGATACAGTCGACAGGACATACCTGTTGGCACTGAGGCTCATCGTAATGGCCTACACATTGCGTACACAAATTTGGATTGATTTCGTAAATTTCTTCACCTTGCGAAATGGCATCATTAGGGCATTCCGGCTCGCACACATCGCAGTTAATGCACTCATCTGTAATAAAGAGCGACATTTCTATTTCCTTTTTTCTTAAATTATCAAAACCGATTGGGCGCGGATTATAGCACAAATGACGTCGGAACAATCCGTTTGAAAGAATGTTTTACACCTTGGGAATGATTCTCAAATTCTATACTATTCAGCAACTTGCGAATAGAGTAACAATTCAAACCTACTCATTCCCGCCTTTCCTTCCCGATAAACTTCCAGCCAATCCGGTTTTTCAGGCAGCTTCCCTGCTTCAATATAGACCATTGCCCCATTTTTCAAGTGGCTTTGCAATCGGATAAACAGATTTTGCCAATCTTCCCATGCAAATGGCGGATCAAGAAATATGACATCAAATTTTTCAGACGGCCTTGTCAGATAAATCATGCCGTCTGAACACTCGATTTCCACCTGTTTCAAACCTAATTCACGGATATTTTTCTGAAGCGTTTGAACTGTTTGGCGGTGGTTATCGACCATTACCACTTTTGCCGCATTACGAGAAGCAGCCTCCATTCCCAAAGCACCGCTGCCGCTGAATAAATCTAATATTGTTTTTCCAGTTAAATCCTGACCCAACCAGTTAAACAGTTTTTCACGCACGCTGTCAGGCGTCGGGCGCAGACCGTCTGCAGATAAAAATGTTAACTTTCGCCCCCTGCATTGTCCGCCAATGATACGTACTTGATTGCTGTGTTTGGAATGTTTGTTATTTGCCATAATTCTTAAAAGATGCCGATTTTTCAGACGGCCTCAATTATATAGTGAAACTGCTATCAAGCCGTATTTCATATTCTTTTAGATACAACAAGGCCGTCTGAAAATCATTTTTCAGACGGCCTAGGCTTTTACTTCTGCACAGAAGCAGCCAGCTGTCTCAACAACTCAATTTCCTTATCCTTCTGCTCCAGCATTTCCCGGCAATGTTTTAACTCCTGATTCAACAACTCCAATTTCATAGCCATATCACTTGAAGCATATAAAGCGATATCGCCTCCACTGTCTCCTTCATTAATCTGTAAAACCATCCCGTTATTACCCGATTTCAACAAATCCCACATATCTACTTTAAAGATAGTCGCCAACTGCTCTAGTCTTGGAATATTCAATTGTGTCTCACCTCGCTCAATCTTAGCGTATCCACCGGCAGACATGGCTAACTTTTCCGCCATTTCTTCCTGAGACCATTTATTTAATTCGCGTATCAAGCGGATCTTTTCGTGAGTTTCCATAAAATTAAAGTTTCTGTATAGATAGTTGTATTATTGGGATAGATTTTAAACTTTTACTTTCTAGAATGGCAAGATTCCAACTCTTATAATTTTATTCCATTTGTCTAATAAAGGGATATCAATATGAAAATTAAAATCTTATTACTCGCCTTTTCTTTTACAGCGTTAATAGGTTGCAGCAGCGATTATGATGACGCCAAAACTTACTTAAAATGTGGCATTGCAGCAAGACATTTAGAACAATTCAAAGGGCTGAATAAAATCCAACAAAAATTAGATCGTTTTAACAATTTACAACTATTAACTCCCCGAGATATAGCCATGATGGCAGAAGAAACTAGAGAGGAAATAGGCTTATCGAATGGTGAATCTTCTGATTTTTGGAAACTACTTAAGCTAACCAAAATTTATAACTCTTCAGAATGTACAGAAATACATGAACAACCAGAAATTCCTACAGGATGGTTATACTATCTTCTTTATCCTTTTCTCTAATACATTTTGATACCTTTGCAAAATAGCCTGTTCACGAAATTTGATGTATAAAAATGTGCTAAAAATTTAGTAACTTATATGCTTGCAAAGCTCTCTGTCTTATTTGAACCAAAAATGAACCGTATTTTATCGGACTTTAAAACGACACGCGGATTCAAATAAACCAATCACAGAAAAGCAAAGGTCGTCTGAAAATTTTTCAGACGACCTTTTCTCTTTTAAACCGACCTAATCTCACTCTTTCGGTGCAGGCGGTTCAATCTGTTCTTTCCAGCCGCATTCTTTTTGCGGGCAGACTTTTTCCACGCCCCAGCGTTTGGTGGTTTTGATGGTCAATACCGGCCACGCGCATTTTGGACAGGTTTCTGCAATGGGTGGGTTCCATGTGGCGTAGTTACAATCCGGATAGGTGCTGCAACTGTAAAACAGTTTGCCGTAGCGGGATTTGCGTTCGACGAGGTTGCCTTTTTTGCATTGCGGGCATTGGACGCCGGTGTCTTTGGGTTTTTCCAACGGCTCGACATATTTGCATTTTGGATAGTTGGCGCAGCCGATGAATTTGCTGCCGGTGCGGCTGTATTTGTACACTAGGCGACCGCCGCATTTCGGGCATTCGCGTCCGTCGAGTTCGGCTTGCTCTGCTTCCGCTTTGGCGATGCGCTCGGCAGCTTCTTCGGCAGTTTCATTGACGTTGCGCGTGTAGCTGCACTCGGGATAACCGGCACACGCAACGAAACGACCCATTTTGCCGAATTTGATTTGCAGTTTGTGTTCGCCGCATTTCGGGCAGGTTTCGTCAAGTTCCTGCGTAGTAAATTTGGCGCGTTCGATGCCCTCTTTTTCTTCCACTTGCTTGATAAACGGCTTCCAGAATTTGTCCATCACGGGAATCCATTGGCGTTTGCCGTTGGCAATTTCGTCAAGCTGGTCTTCGAGTTTGGCGGTAAAGTGGTAGTCGACGTATTGGGCGAAGTGTTCGGTCAAGAATTTGTTGACGATGTCGCCTGTGTCGGTGGGCATGAAGCGTTTTTGCTCAAGGGTAACATATTCGCGGTCTTTGAGCGTGGAAATAATACTGGCGTAGGTTGAAGGGCGGCCGATACCGTATTCTTCAAGGGCTTTAACCAGCGTGGCTTCGTTGTAGCGCGGCGGCGGGGTGGTGAAGTGTTGCTCGCCGTAGAGTTTGTCCACAGGCAGTTTGTCGCCTTCACTCATTTCGGGCAGTTTTTTGCTGTCTTCGCTCTCTTCGTCATCGCTGCTTTCTTCATACACGCTCAAAAAGCCTGCGAAAGTCTGCACTTGTCCGGTTACGCGGAATACGCCTTTGCCGACGGTAATATCGACGGTGGTTTGGTCGAATTTGGCGGGCGTCATCTGACAGGCGACGGTACGTTGCCAAATCATTTGATAGAGTTTGAACTGATCTGCGCTCAAGAAGGGTTTGACGCTTTCGGGCGTGCGGTACACGGAAGTCGGACGGATCGCTTCGTGTGCTTCTTGGGCGTTTTTGGATTTGGTTTTGTACTGCTTGGCCGAACTCGGCAGATATTCTTTGCCGATTTTGTTTTCGATGTAATGGCGAATTTCAGTTAACGCTTCATCAGCCAAATTCACGCTGTCGGTACGCATATAGGTAATCAGACCGATGGCACCCTGCCCTACGTCTATACCTTCATAAAGCTGTTGGGCAGTACGCATGGTGCGGTCGGTAGTGAAACCGAGTTTGCGCACGGCATCCTGCTGCATGGTAGAAGTGGTGAACGGCGCGGCGGGATTGCGGCTGCGCTTTTTCTTTTCAATGGCGGTAACGACAGCTTCTTTGCCTTCGAGTTCTTTCAACACGTCGGCTTGCGCGGCTTCATTCGGCAGGTCGAATTGTTCGAGTTTTGCGCCGTTGTATTGGGCCAGTTTGGCGGTGAACTTACTGCGGCCTTTGTGGCTGTCGAAATGTACCGTCCAATATTCCTGCGCTTCAAACGCGCGGATTTCGTTTTCGCGCTCACAAATCAGGCGCAAAGCAGGGCTTTGCACACGGCCTGCGCTCAAACCGCGGCGGATTTTTTTCCACAACAATGGCGAAAGGTTGAAACCAACCAAATAGTCCAAAGCGCGACGGGCTTGTTGCGCATCGACCAAATCCATTTCGATTTCGCGCGGATGGGCAACCGCATCGAGCACGGCGTTTTTGGTGATTTCGTGGAACACGACACGCTGAGGCTTGATGTTTTTCAGGCCGCGTTTGGATTTGAGGATTTCCAAAAGATGCCAAGAAATGGCTTCGCCTTCTCTATCCGGGTCGGTTGCGAGGTAGATGTTTTCAGCTTCTTTGGCACCGGCAACGATGGCATCGACGTGTTTGCTGTTGCGGCTGATCAGTTGGTATTTCATGGCAAAGCCATTGTCGGGATCGACTGCTCCGCTTTTCGGAACTAAATCGCGGACGTGGCCGTAAGACGCCAAGATTTCAAAATCACCGCCCAGATATTTTTTCAGGGTTTTGGCTTTGGACGGGGATTCGACGATTAATAGGTTTTTCGCCATTGTTGTTCTCTTTTGGATGTATTGGGTTTATGTTTCAGACGGCCTTTATTATTGAGGCCGTCTGAAAAAAGGTTTAGTGCATCACGTTTTGTCCGGTCAACGCACTCATCAAGTCGTCGCCTATCAGGACGGGTAACTCGCTCTTGTGCATCCACAACACCAGCAATACCAACACTTTGGCGGTATCGAGGGTGATTTCGTCCGATGGAATGTGCATCAGGGCATGAATGACGATTTCGCGTTGCTCATAAGTAATTGCGTGTTCGGCAACCAAATACTGCATCAAGCCCATGACTTCCTGCGGCAGGTTGTCAGCTTCTTCACGGCAGAATACGCGCAGGGAGTCGCTGTTAAACGGCTCAGCATAGAATTCGGACGTATTGAACAAGACTTCCATCATCATTAATGTATTGCCGATTTCCGTAGCATCAAAACCCGCATCTTCCAAGAGGCGACCCAAATCCTCCGGAGGCGGACAATTGTCGAAATCTTGGAAGTGTTCGATTAAATAGGCAATGACTTCGGTCATGCTGGTTCCTTAAATATAGATAATTCATGCTTTGACACGCTGATAACGGCCGCCCGGCAAGGCGGCAACGATACCGTCAAGTTCGTATTCCAAAAGCTGTGCGTACACGTCTGCCGCCGCCGTATTGGTTTGTTGCGCCAAAATATCGGGATGTATCGGGTCGTAACCCATTGCTTCCAATAAAGCGCTTGTTGATGGGGCGGCAGATAGGTTTTCAGACGGCCTTTGCGGTTCATCCGCTATTGTTTTTGGTTGCAGATGTTTGGTTTGATCGTTTTTCAGTTTTACCGTCTTATTTATAGAATATGATGGAACAGGCGTATTTTGCAATAGCTGCGGACACTCATGGAGAATATCGTCCAGACATTCCACCAGTTTTGCCCCGTCTTTAATCAGCTTGTGGCAGCCTTTGCTATGCGGATTGTCTATCGACCCGGGCACCGCCATCACTTCGCGCCCCATCTCTGCCGCCAGCTTGGCGGTAATCAATGAGCCAGATTCCAATGCCGCCTCGACCACCAATGTCAGCTGCGATAATGCGGCAATCAAACGGTTGCGGCGCGGAAAGTTGCCTGCAAACGGACGCGTATCTAAAGGGAACTCGCTGACAATCAATCCCCTTTCGGCAATTTCATAAGCAAGGTTTTTATTGGACGGCGGATAAATGCGGTCTATACCGGTTCCCCAGACGGCGATGGTGCCGCCATCTGCCTGCAATGCCCCCTGATGGGCGGCGGTATCGATACCCGAAGCCATACCCGATACGACGGGAATGCCTTTTTCGCTCAACGCCCTACCGAAATCTTTGGCAATTCGCATTGCCTGCGGCGTGGCATGGCGGCTGCCGACCATCGCGGCAGAAGGTGTGTGCAGCAGCTCTGCATTGCCGCGTAAAAACAAGACCGGCGGCGCGGTAATGCCTTGTGTCAGCATTTCGGGGAAATCATCATCTTGCAGCAGCAACAAACGGCAACCGTCCTGCATTTCCCATTGTAAAGCGGCTTCAGCAGACTGCTGCGCCAAAGCCCGTTTGTCCGCATTACGCCACGACTCGGCTGCCTGTTTATGGCGCACCAACGCGGCAATTTTGTCTGCCGGCGCATTCAAGGCAGCTTGTGCGCTACCGAATTGCTGCAACAGCACCAAAAAACTTTCTGCGCCGATATAGGGCGTAAATGCCAGTTGCAACCAAGCAAAACGCTCGTTTTCCGTCATCAATCTGTTCCCTTTTCGTAATGTTTTTTTCAGACGGCCTGAAGTAAATCAAGGCCGTCTGAAAATTTTATTGATATAAAACTTCTGTCGGCTTAAAAGGCAAAATAACAATGCCTAGCCATACCATTATTTTTATAAAGTATTGCTTGTCTAAGCAAACCGTCAAATGACGATGCCGTCTGAAAAACCTGATGGCTTTCAGACGGCCTCTTTTGTGTTTGAACCGATATTGCGCTTATTCTTCGGATTTGTCGGCGCTGCGGCGCGATACGCTGATACCGAGTTGTTTGAGTTTGCGGTAAAGGTGTGTACGCTCCAAACCGACCTTTTGCGCCACGCGGCTCATATTTTGGCCTTCTTGGGCGATGTGGTACTCAAAGTAACGGCGCTCGACTTCTTCCCTCAATTCGCGCAAAGGCATATTGAAATTGAAGCCGCCGATGATTTCTGTCGCCGTCGCGTTTTCCTTCTGACCCAAAGCCACGGCAACGGCCTGCTCGTCCACTTCTTTGCCGTCAGATTCCAACATGATGTTTTTCACCGTTTCGGCAAGCTGGTCGTAATTGCCCGGCCAATCGTATTGGCGCAAAACCACCAATGCGCTGTCGCTGAATTTTACCGGCTGGATTTTTTGACTTTCGGCCAAATCGGTCATGATGCGGTTGATTAAAAAGACGATGTCGTCCGGCTGGCTGCGCAAAGAAGGAACATTGATGCGCTCTTTCAACAGCTCTGCTAATCGGCCGGCAACGACGTCATCGGCGCCCTCACCTCGTTTAAAACCGCATGAAGCAATCACACGGACATTGTAGCGGTCGGCTTTTTCCAGCAAGAAAGCAATGCCGTTTTGGATGTTTTTGCTGTAACGGGCAATATCGCCGACATACAAAATACCGCCTGATGCCTTTTGCAACAGCTCCATCGGCGTATCAACAATGTGTTCGACACGGTCGGTTGCCACCCAAGGCGTACCGCTTTTGTGCAGATAGCGGGCGACAATCTCAAACGGCGAGCCAGCCTCACCGGCCAACAACAGCGGGCGGTTGTGTTTGGCGGCCGCTTCAATACTGCCGTTCATTTCTTGAATGACGGGGCTGTTGCCCAGTTTGTCCAAAGTCATGCCGGAGGCCGTCTGAACTTCGCCATGTTTCAAGGCGCGTTCTACTGCGGACAAGAGTTTTTGCAGGGCAATCGGTTTTTCCAGAAAATCGAGCGCGCCGATTTTGGTGGCTTCAACCGCGGTGTCGATGCTGGCATGGCCGCTCATCATGACCACGGGCATATTGAGTTGGCCGTTTTTCGCCCACTCTTTCAACAAAGTGATGCCGTCGCAATCGGGCATCCAAATGTCCAGCAATACCATGGCCGGACGCGTTTGGTAACGCAATTGGCGCGCTTCTTCGGCATTTTCGGCCAAAGTAACGGTATAGCCTTCGTCTTGAAGGATTTCGGAGAGCAGGTCGCGGATTCCTACTTCATCATCTACAATCAAAATATCACTGCTTCGCATAAGTTTCTGCCATTTCCGGTAAAGCTATTTTGACGCACGCGCCGCCGCTGTTCTGATTGCTCAGGCTGATGCGGCCGCCATGCTCCTCGATAATTTTTTTCACAACGGGCAAACCCAGCCCCGTTCCTGTCGGTTTGTCGGTAACGTACGGCTCAAAAGCATTGTGCAGCATTTCTTTGCTGAAACTTTTGCCGTTGTTGCAGACGGTCAGGAAAACCTGTCCGCCTTCGCGTCCTGTTTCGATGTTTACTTGCGGCGCTTCGTCCGACTCCGCCGCTTCTGCGGCATTCTTAAATAGGTTATGCAACACTTGGCGCATGGCCGTCGTATCGGCGGCAATCGGCAGGGCATCCGTGTTGAGCCGTGCATTAAATTTGCACGCGCCGGCCTCATATAATACCAATACTTCCGACACCAAACCGTTTAAATCTTGTTTTTCTAAATTCAGCGACGGCGCACGCGCATAATTGCGGAACGCTTCGACCATTTCTTTTAGCGCGGCAACCTGTTTGACGATGGTATCGGTTGAACGGCTGAGGATTTGGGCGTCTTGCTCGTCAAGTTTATCATGCAATTTCCATGCCAATCTCTCGGCGGAAAGTTGGATGGGCGTAAGCGGATTGCGGATTTCGTGCGCCAAACGTTTCGCCACTTCGCCCCATGCGGCCTCTTTTTGCGCGCGTATCAAGACGGTAATGTCATCAATCACCATCACCACGCCGTTATCGTTGTCTTCCGGCAGGATGGTGGCTTTGCCCAACAAGATTCGGGCATCGTCGGGCGCGGCATATTCGACTTGGACGGGTTTGTCGCTGTCGGCAGTTTCATTGATGGCGACAAACACATCGGCCAACAGGGTTTGCTGCGGCGACTTGCCGTGCCATTGATGCCAGTTGCTTCCCCACAAAGACACCAACGAAACGCCCAAAATCTGTTCGGCGGCTTTGTTAAAGGTTTTCAGACGGCCGTCGGCATCCAAAGTAATCACGCCTGTGGTCAAACTTTCCAACACGCATTCCAAATAATGGCGGGCGGCTTCTTCGCGCAAACGGTTGCGCTCGTCCGCCTCTTTGGCAATCGCCAATTGCTCGGTCATGTGGTTGAACAACTGGGTCAAACGGCCGAACTCGTCATTACGGAACACCGGCCGGGTCTGACTGAAGTCGCCCTGAGCCACCGCCCGCGCGCCCTCTGCCAACGACAACACCGGCGCCACAAAACGGCGGGCAAAATACAAAGCCATCACCAACGCCAAAAAGATGGCCAACAATGTCGCGACCAACAGCGTGGACAGGAAAAAGGTTTGCAGGCCTTTTTTGGTATAACTCAGCTCGGCGTATTTGGCGCGGGCCGCTTCAATCAGCGTCGCATCTTGGGCAACATCTTTCGGAATCGGCTGACGGAAAAACAACGCATAATCCTGATTTTTATGCGTACCGATCAGCATCCAGCCTTGAGCATACAGTACACCGCCGATATTTTCCAAGCTGCGTACCGAGCCGGTCTGCTCCAGCTGCTCCCATCCTTCTTTGTTGAGCGTCGGTTGATTCAGTTTCAGGGGATTGATGCTTTTCTCGGCTTTATGGGTGGTCGCGTTATAAAGCGCCAGCTGGGCAAATTCGGAAGTAGGCGCGGATTGGATCAGCGTCTGCCCCAAGTCGCCGTCCAGCGAAGCGGCGCTGATTAAGTCGATTTGCACCGGCGTGGCGTTGCTGACCGCGTTGTCCACCGCCAAGTTCAGCGCGGATTTGCTCAAGTTTAAGCTGCGCTCCAATGCCTCATGGGTATCGTTGCCAAACCAAGAATTAATCGTGCCGTTAATAAACTGGGCGGAAATACCGAACAAAAACACGCCCGGCAATACGGCAACCAAGGTAAACATCCCCGACAGCCGACGCGCAATCTGCGAGCCGAACACGCTTTTGCTGTTGTCGCGCATCAAAAGCACGACATAGCGCACCAACACCGCGGCCAACACCAGCAACAGCAAGCCGCACAAGGCGACAATCCACCAGAAATAATCGGACAATACGTTGCTGCTGCCCGTTGCAACAGTCAAACCGTACAACAAAACTACGGCGAGTACGGCGGCAATCAGGAGAAAGCGGCGCATGGTTTACTCCTGCACGACCGACAAGGATTTCCAACCCGAATCCAAATGCCAGTTTTTAGACGTCAGGGCATTGATTTGGAACGGTTTGGGCAGTTTGGCGGTTGTCAGCAGCAGGCGGATTTCAGCCTTCGTGTCTTTGGCGGCCACATCACTCAGCGCGCCCTTGGATAAAACCTTCCAATTCGCGACCGCGCCTACTGCGCGCAAGGCGGCTTCAAGCGTGTCGTACTCGGTAGAAAACGTACCGACGGTAACGCGATAGCGGTTGGTCAGCGGATGGAAGGATAATTTGTATTGAATCGTGCTGTCGTTGTTGAGCAGCTGGTCAAACTTGAATTTATAAGACGCCACGGACGGCGCCGACAGCTGCCAACTTAAATTGAAATGCAGGGGGACGCCCTGTTTGAGTGCTTCTTTGAGCTGATCGGGCAGGTCGGTGCGGAAACGGCTGCTGACGGAAAGCTGTCCGGCATGGGTCAGCTTTGCCTCGGCACGGGTCGCACTGATGCCCTCGCCCGCCGCGTTCAGCGACACGGCGAGCAAGAGCGGTACAATCAGCGTTTTACTGCTTTTTAATAAGCGCGTAATAAAAGCCATCTTGATGTTTGTTCGGTAAAAGCACATGCGATTCGATCAACTCGGCATCGGCATGGCGGTTAAGGAATTTTTGCAATTGACCGTCGTTTTCTTCGACAAAGACCGAGCAGGTAGCCAGCAACATCCTGCCGTTTTTCGTCAGGGTCTGCCACAGCGCGTCTAATAATGCTTCCTGTTGGCGTGCGGTTTTGACGGCATCGGTCGGTCGGCGCAGCCATTTGACGTCGGGATTGCGCCGCGCCACACCCGAAGCGGTACACGGCACATCGGCCAAAACAGCGTCAAAGGCCTTACCATCATACCATGCCGCCAAGTCCTGCGCATCGGCACAAGCCAAAGAGGCCGTCTGAAAGCCTAAACGGTCAAGATTGCTCTTCACCCTGTTCAGACGGCCTTCGTCTATATCCAAAGCAGTAACATGACAATCTGCCAGTTCCAAGATATGGCCTGTCTTACCGCCCGGCGCCGCACAGGCATCAAGAATGCGTTCGCCGTCTTTCGGGTTCAATAAATAGGCAGCACGTTGCGCACCAAAATCCTGCACAGACACTAGGCCGTCTGAAAAACCGGGCAGACGGCTTACCGGCACGGCTTCTTCCAACATCACGGCGTATTCGTCCAACGCCCTGGCCAAAATACCTTCCGCAGCCAGTTTTTCCAAATAGCTTTCGGCATTGCCGTGTCGGCGGTTGACGCGCAAAGTCATCGGCGGATGCGATTGCAGCGCGGTGGTGATGTTGTGCCAATGTTTCGGATAATGGTTTTTCAAGTAAGCCACCCACCACAGCGGAAAATTGTGTTTCGCCACATCGTCTTTTTTGCAAGAAGCCGCGAGCTTGTCGCGTTCACGCAAAAAGCGGCGCAAAATTGCATTGGCAAACGAGCGGAACTGGCCGCGGCCGATTTTGGCAATGCTTTCCACCGCTTCATTGACCACGGCATGAGGCGCGTTGCGCGTGTAATGCAGTTGGTACATCGCCGCCAAAAGCAGGCTTTCTAGCTGCGGATTGTCAATCGGCTTCTTCAGCATTTGTCCAAGCATATGCTTCAAACTGCCCAAATAACGTTGGCAACCGTAGGCAATATCCTGCAACGCGCCGTTTTCCTGCGCCGTCAGCTGCGGATGCGCCGCGCGGATTTCCGCCAAAACATCCTGAAGATTGCCCCCTTCGGCAACCGCGGCAACGCTGTCGGCGGCCAGTTTTTGGGCGAGGGACATACTCATATTTTTGCTTTCTGATTTATATTTGATTTCAAGTGTTCGGCGGATTTCAGACGGCCTGTTCGGCAGCCAGCAATGCCCGATAATATTCGGCATCTGTTTTGGAAAAACAGCAAAAGATGATTTTTTCCACTGCCGGACATTGCGGCAGGGTTTGCTTCAAACTCTCCAAAGCGATACGCGCGGCGGCTTCGGCCGGGAAACGGTACACACCGGTGCTGATGCACGGAAAGGCGATGCTGTGAAGCTCGTGTTTCTGGGCAAGCAGCAAGGAATTGGCATAGGATTGTGCCAATTTGGCCTCTTCATTTTGTTTTCCGCCAAACCATACCGGCCCGACCGTATGAATGACAAAACGCGCAGGCAAACGGTAGCCTTTGGTTATTTTGGCTTCGCCTGTGCGGCAACCGCCCAAAGTGCGGCACTCGTCCAGCAGCTCTTTGCCTGCGGCGCGGTGTATCGCACCGTCCACGCCGCCACCGCCCAACAGCGATGAATTGGCGGCATTAACAATCGCATCGACTGCTAATCGGGTAATATCGTCCTCGACCACTTCAAAAACAGCCATTGTTTTCTTTCCTCTGCGTTGGTTTCCAGCCTGTTACAAAACCGTTCCGACTTCAATCGTCCGGCCTGCCGCAAATGCCTGTATGCTCATGCGTTTGCTGCCGGAAGGCTGCAATTCGGTAATGTTCAGCGCGTTTTCACCGCACGCCACCAGCAGGCCGTCTGAAGTGCAGGACAATACTTCGCCTGCCTTACCCTGTTTGGCCACGACTTCGGCACGCCAGATTTTCATCGGTTTGCCTTGATACTCGACCCACGCGGCAGGGACGGGGTTGAAAGCACGGATTTTTCGCTCAATCACAGCCGCGCTTTCATTCCAATCGATACGCGCCTCTTCTTTACTCAATTTTTGAGCATAAGTAACACCTTCTTCAGGCTGTTTGACCGCATTCAGACGGCCTTCCGCCTGTAGTCGCTGCAAGTCGGCAACAATCGCTTCCGCGCCCAAACCCATCAACGCGTCATGCACTTCGTTGGCGGTATCCGTAGGCTGGATGGCGTAGCGGTGTTCGCTGACCACAGCGCCGGTGTCCAAGCCGATGTCCATCTGCATGATGCACACGCCGGTTTCGGCATCACCGGATTCAATCGCACGTTGAATCGGTGCTGCGCCGCGCCAACGGGGCAACAGCGAGGCGTGGATATTGAGGCAGCCGTGTTTGGGCGTATCCAACACTTCCTGCGGCAAAATCAAGCCATACGCGGCCACCACCATCACATCCGCGCCCGTATCTTTGAGCATTTGCAGGGCTTCGGCGTTATTGCGCAACTTTTCCGGCTGCGCCACGGTCAAACCCAATTCCAAGGCAGCCTGTTTGACCGGCGATGCGGTCAACTGCATACCGCGGCCTTTGGGGCGGTCGGGCTGGGTCAACACCAGCGGAATTTCAAAAC
This sequence comes from Neisseria sp. P0004.S004, assembly GCF_051963335.1. Taxonomy (NCBI): domain Bacteria; kingdom Pseudomonadati; phylum Pseudomonadota; class Betaproteobacteria; order Neisseriales; family Neisseriaceae; genus Neisseria; species Neisseria sp. P0004.S004. The sequence goes on along the minus strand of NZ_JBQCUK010000008.1, from coordinate 10,947 downwards.
CTGCGGCGGCGATGGCTTTCAAGGCGGCGGCGGCAAAATCGGGCGTACCGGCAAAGATGACTTTCATGTTGTGTCCTTGTGGAAATGGTTTGAATGGGCGCGTTGGGCAAACTGTTTCAGCTGAAAAGGCCGTCTGAAAGATTGAAAACCGAAGTCTGCCTTCTGTTTTGTCTTTTCAGACGGCCTTTAAGCGATGCGTAGGTCAGATGGTGTGTTTCTGACGTTTTTTCAGTTTGGTTTTGATGCGGCCTTGTTTCAGCTGCGACAGGTGTTCGACAAACACGATGCCCATCAGGTGGTCCAATTCGTGCTGCACGCAGATTGCCAGCAGGCCATCTGCTTCCAGCGTGAATTTCTCGCCTTTTTCGTTCAAGGCTTCGACTTTGACGCGCTCGGCACGGGTGACGGTATCGTAAATGCCCGGCACGGACAGACAGCCTTCTTCGTAAGTCGTCTCGCCGTCTTTTTCGACAATGACGGGATTGATGAACACGCGCGGCTCGCTGCGGTCTTCGGTTAAATCCATCACGACGATGCGTTCGTGTACGTCGACCTGAGTGGCCGCCAAGCCGATACCGCGTGCTTCGTACATGGTTTCAAACATATCGGCAACCAATGTCTGGATGCGCTCGTCGATTTTTTCAACAGGTTTGGCGACCGTGTGCAAACGCTCGTCAGGGTATTGGAGGATGTTCAGTAAAGCCATAATATTCTCGTTTTATAAAGCTGATGTGTGATTTTCATACAGATTTGGTTTCCGCCGCCACAATCTCTTGTCATGACAGCAACATTCAATGCTAAAATAACGCCGAAAATGTTAAGATAGCGCGCAGAGGCCGTTCGTTATCGTATTGATGAATGGGCGGCAGTTTCACAAACTCCGGCCTTCTCTGTTTATCATCTGAAGACAAACCAAACCGATTTCAAGGGGAACGGTTATGCAACAACGTATTATAACCCTGCTTTGCATGGCAGGCATGGCTATTTCTGCCCACACTCAGGCAGCTTCTTTAAAAATCCGACCCAATGCGCCTCAACGCTACGTCGTTAAAAACGGCGATACCTTGTGGGGCATTTCCGGCAAATATCTGTACAACCCATGGCAGTGGAACCGCCTTTGGGGTGCCAACCGCAGCGCCATCCGCAATCCGCACCTGATCTATCCAGGGCAGGTGTTGGTTTTACGCTACGTCAACGGCCAGCCGCGACTGGGTTTTGAACACGCCCAAACCCGTTCAGACGGCATTCCCGTGATCAAACTGCATCCGCGCGTACGCGAAACTTCCGGCTACGGTATTCCAACTGTCAACGTCAACCTCTACCGTATGTTCATGAAACATCCGCAGATTATCGCTCCGGAAGAAACCGCCAACGCGCCGCGCCTGATTGCCGGCCCCGACAACCGCGTCCTCTACACGCAAGGCAACCGCGTGTACGCATACGGCCTGACCGAACCCGGCCGCTACCTGACCTACCGCGTCAATAAAAACATCACCGATCCGGAAACCGGCAAATTCCTCGGCCAAGAAGTCGTGTTCAGCGGCATCGCCAACACGCTGCCTTACACCGACTCCGCCTTGGAACACCGTACCCGCGCTTCTGACGAAAAACTCAAAAGCAACGAGTATTACACCCAAGTCAATAAAGTCATGAAGCTGCGCACCCAGTCCGCGCAACCTTTGGTTATCGAAGAAGCCGTTTCCGAAATCCGCAAAGACGACTATCTGCTGAAACTGCCCGAAGGCCTCGACAGCTTCAACGTGATGCCTCACGCCCCTGCCCGTCCGATTCAGGCCAAAGTCGTTTCCATCTTCGACGGCGTGGGCGAAGCCGGCCAGTTCCAAACCATTACGTTGGATAAAGGCGAACTCGACGGCTTGGACAAAGGCACGGTGGTCAGCCTCTACAAACGCGGCCGCCAAGTCCGTGTGAATCTGTCCAACAACCTGATTCGCAAGCCAAAAGACAAAGATACGGTTGAATTGGTTTCCATTCCGGCGGCAGAAATCGGTTTGGCAATGGTGTACCGCACATCCGACCATCTGTCATCTGCCATTATTTTGGAAAGCCTGAACAGCGTTTCCATCGGCGATACCGCCTCCGAGCCCGGCCGCGATTTGGACAATATGGCCGATGAAAAAACCATGGACAAACCGGCCGAAGACGAACAGGAAAGAGAAATCGAACTGGAAGTCCGCAGCTGATTGGGCTTCTTTAGCAACAATTCGATAAATAAAGGCTGTCTGAAAACCTGTTTTTCAGACGGCCTTTTGATTGCTGCCCATTAAATAAAATTGGTAACGCGTTGTTTAAAGCGCAAACAATATCTCATGTCTTCAGCTATTTATCAGCTCTCCCCTTTTCTATTGTTTTCCCGTTCTGCCATTCCAATCAGAAATATGAAAAGCCCGATACGCTATTTATTGCCTATTGATTGTTCCATCTATTCCTGCCAATCAAAAAGGCCGTCTGAAATCTTCAGACGGCCTTTTTATTCACCACTCAAATCCGATTATTTGAATTTGTAAGTGTATTGCAAGCCCAAGATGTCCGCTTTGTTTTTGAAGCGTGCAGAGGATGCACCGCGGCTGTCCACGTCGTTGCCGCTGGCTTTGCCGGTGCGGTAAACCGTGTCATTGATGTGGATATGGCTGTACGCCGCATCGATCACATGGTTTTTACCCAGTTGATATTTGGCACCGACGGAGAACCAGATACGGTTGCCGTCAGGCAGGCTGTTCATGCGGTCTTCAGCGCTTTTAACCGGCGATTTGTCGAAAGCGATACCGGCACGCAGTTGCAATGGTTCGGTAACTTGGTAAGAGCCGCCGAATGCAACTTTATAAGTGTTGCGCCAGTTAGGCGTAATGACGGTACGGTCGGATTTGCCGTTGACAACGTTTTTGGTATTTTCAAACACCAGCTCGGCTTTGTTAAAGCGGCTGTGACGCGTCCAGGTTACATCGCCGAACAAATTGGTTTTGTCGGTGGCGCGGTACATACCGTGAACGGATAAAGACTCAGGCGTAACGATTTTTACGCTGGCTTTTTCGTTCGGCACATAACCGCGTGCAGCCATTGCACCCAAGTCCCAAGCTCGTTTTGCATATGCGCCGTCCGCTTCCCAATCGGCAGTGCCTTTCAACGTATGCGATACTTTGGAACGGTAGTTCACACCCACGCGTGCGCGATCGTTGATGTCCCACATCCACGCCAGTTGATAGCCGAAACCCCAATCGTGGCCTTTTACATCAGCATGACCGTCAGCCTGAATGGCGGCAGCAATGGCGGCATCCGGTTTACCGGAAGCTTTTGCCTTTGCTTTTTGCTGGATACCCCAGTCGGCATATTTGCGTAGTTCGGCGGAAGTATGTTGGGCGATGATGCCTGCGCCGAAGGAATGGCGGTCGTTTAGTTTCCATGCGACTACCGGCTCGATGGCAATGGTAGTCAAACCCAGTTTGTTGATGTTGTGGCGCAATACGGAATCTTTTTCATATTCGGTTGCAGAGCCGAAGGGAACGTACACGCCCAAACCCAAAGTGACATCGTCGCTGGCTTTGTACGCGCCGTAGATGTGGGGTGCAATCGTGGTTTTGGTGATTTTGCCACTTTTCGAACCTTGGACGGGAATGCCGGTAAAGTCGATGGCAGATTCCGCTTCATAATGAATGCTTGGGAAAACGATATTGGCGTTGACGGAAATTTGGCTGCTGTCAAGTTTGGTCAGGCCGGCCGGATTGTAGAAAATGGTTGATGCATCGGCGGCTTCGGCAGCGGCGGCGTTGGCCGTGCCTTGTGCGTTAACGGATTGTGTGCCGAAGTGGTAGCCGGAGGCCTGGACGGCGGTAGATAACAGTGCTGCGCTTAAAATAAATGCTGTTTTTTTCAGATTGAAATGAATCATTTTGGTTTACCGTGAAAGTAGCGGACAAAGAAAAAGGCCGTCTGAAACGTCCTTTATTGATTTAGTATAGGCACTCAATTCTATACTACATCATTATTTTTGCCTAATCTTTTCTTTTTTTACACAAAAAAAGCAGGCTGAAACAGCCTGCTTTTCCAATCATCGGATCACTGCAATTATTTGACCTGCAACACTTCCAGCGTATTGGTCGAACCGGATTCGCGCATTTTCGAACCGCTGGTGATGATGTATTGGTCACCGCTTTGGAGGATTTTGTGTTCTACCAGCATGGCTTCCACTTCGTTCAGCGCGGTATCGTGGTCGGTACTGGTTGCCAAAATCAACGGACGCACGCCGCGGTACATCGCCATGCGGCGTTGCGCTGAAACACTCGGTGTCAGGGCAAAAATCGGCAGGGTGATGTTGTGGCGGCTGACTTCGAAGGCGGTCGAACCGCTTTCAGTCAGGGCAACGATGGCTTTGGCGTGAACTGCGCGCGCCACACTGACCGCACCGCCGGCAATCGCCAAGTTGGTGCTGACGGCTTCGGGATACTCAACCTGTTCGGCAACACCGTTGAGCGAATCTTGTTCTTTTTCCGCTGCCGCACAAATAATCGCCATTTGGCTGACGGTTTCAAACGGATACGCGCCGACGGCGGTTTCGGCGGAACACATCACCGCATCGGTACCGTCCAATACTGCGTTGGCCACGTCGCTGACTTCCGCGCGGGTCGGTACGGGGTTGGTAATCATCGATTCCATCATTTGGGTTGCGGTAATACTGAAGCGGCGCAACTCACGGGCGCGGCGGATCATGCGTTTTTGCAGTGCGGGTACGGCGGCATGGCCGACTTCCACTGCCAAGTCGCCGCGGGCAACCATAATACCGTCGCTGGCAAGGATGATTTCGTCCAGATTTTCAATGGCTTCTACGCGCTCGATTTTGGAAACCAAACCGGGGCGTACAGCTGTACTGCCTTTCATTTCTTCTTCGACTTTGGCGCGTGCGATGTGCAAATCTTCGGCAGATTTCACAAAACTGATGGCCAAGTAGTCGCAACCGATGGCAATCGCGGTTTTCAAGTCGCGGAAGTCTTTTTCGGTCAACGCACCGGCAGACAGGCCGCCGCCGCGTTTATTGATACCTTTGTTACTTTTCAGCACATGGCTGTTTTCTACCCTTGTAATAATCTTACTTCCTTCAACCGCTTCGACGGTCAAAGTCAACAGGCCGTCATCCAGCCACAAAACATCGCCGGCAGCGACGTCATTGGGCAAATCGCGGTAGTCCAGGCCAACCGCTTCGCGTGTGCCTTCGCCTTCAAGTGCGGCATCAAGAACCAGCGTTTCGCCTTTGTTCAATTCGATGCTGCCGCCGGCAATTTTGCCCACGCGGATTTTAGGCCCTTGCAAGTCGGCAAGAATGGCGATTTCCTGACCCGCACGTTTCGCGGCTTCGCGTACGATACGGGCATTTTCTTCATGAAACTCCGGCGTACCGTGGCTGAAATTGAAACGGACGACATTAAGGCCGCCGACACGGATCATGTCTTCCAACAATTGTACATTGTTGCTGCCCGGACCCAGTGTGGCGACAATTTTGGTATTGTGGCTGATACGGGTTAAATCACGTTGCAATTGGCTCATGTAAACGTCCTTTCCTGTTGATTTCACGTTTGATAATGAAGAGGATTGTACTCTTAATGCAATAATGTTGGCGTAAAATTACATCATTTTCTGACTTAAACTAAATTTATTTTTGCATTAACCTACTTTCCTATCGGATACAATATACCCTCACGTCGTCATGTTTAATTTTCAGACGGCCTCACTCATACGAATAGAATACTGAAATATCCAACCGATCCATGAAACGTTTTTTGACTCCTCTGCCCATCGGCATCGTTTTGGCCGACCTGATATACGGTTTCGTCCTGAATGTGATGCAAGGCTTAAACTTGCAACAAACTGCATCCAACCAGTCCGGCACGCTTTCCGTTACGCCCGACATCGCCTTCAACAGCCTGCAAATCATCGCCAACGGCGGCATGGTCTGCATCATCGGCTTCGGTTTGATTGTTTTGTTCCAACTCAACCGCGCCGTATTACGCCGACAAATCCTGCCCATCGGTATTTTCCGAACCCTCGGCCTATTGGCTGTTTTGGCATTCAGCATTTCGTCTTTGTGGGAATGGTTGCATGCCGCTTTGTCGCTGCTTTCCGGCCGCAATGTTTTAAACTTCAGCAACCCGCGTTATCTGGTTACCGCAGCCTGTATGCCCATTATTGCTTTCTTGTGCATCTTGCGCCTGTACAATTGGTATCGCCTGCATCGGACTGTTGCCACCGACGACACCTCCGCTACCCTCTAATCAAGCTGCAAAAAGGCCGTCTGAAACAGAAAAACCTATTTCAGACGGCCTTGTCATTATATATCTCAACGTTGATGGCTGGTTTCTACACCGGCCTTAATCTCACCATACATTTGCGAGCTGCCTTGCCCGCTGCCTGATGCGCAAGCCGCCAAACTCAGTGCCAAAACAGCCGCAGTCAAAATCTTCAACATGGGATTTCCTCTTTCTACAACCATTATTTTTCTACAACCATTATTTCGGATCGCAACGGAAATGGTAGGCGCAAATTTCAAATCCGTTTTTGAAGTAGAGACGATGCGCATCTGCACGGTCATGGTTCACATGGACATTCAGATGGATTTTGGTTGCGCCGGTTTCCGCACCGATTTTGCGTACTTCTTCCAGCAAGCGCGAAGCATAGCCTTTTTGGCGGCTTTGAGGCATGGTCACGATGTCGTCAATATGGATGTGGTAACCGCTGGCCAAATTGTACGCAGCATGGAAACCGCATACGGCTACGGCATTTTGTTTGCCTTCTTCAAAAATGCCCAGCAGGCGGTAGCCGGTTTTACGCTGATGCTCGTTGATTTGTTCGACAAAACGGTGAATATCGGTCAAAGAAGAACGCAAAATGCTTAATGCCGCAAAAGCGGTCGCAGTTTCTTCCGGCGGAATTTCACGCAATACGCCGACCACAGGCGCGGCAGCTTGAGGCTCGGGCTGGGTATCGGCCGCTTCCGCACGCTCGGCGGCGTGTTTTTCTTCAATCGCCTGCGCCAACAAAACGCGCTCGACCGGCACTTCGCCCTGCTGCTTGCTTTCCTGCTCTTTAAGTAAGGCTTTGCAGTCAATCACGCGCAAATCGTTATCCGCTGCAAAATCCATCAAGAAACGGAACATTTGCGGATTGTCTTCTTCCAGTTTTTTATCGACTGCCACACAACGGACATTGTCCACCAAAATCGGGCGCACCCAATTCGAATAGGAAAGGCGGTTGTCTTTAGTGAAGGATGACAAAATACCGCACAGGCGCTCCGCCCAGTCGCTTGGTCGGAAAATCTTGCCTTTGCTGGTTGTACCATGGATCACAACTTCATAAGGATTACACACTAACATAAGCAGCTTCCTGAAAGTAAATGGCTGAAGGAATATTTCGCCGCTGCCGACATCAGAAAAAGTTCCGATACATAGCAACAGATGATTGAAAAAATATCAGTAAAGTTTTGAACTGAAACAATGATAAGATGGCCTTGCCGATTCTGGCAATCCGTTTCGAATTCTTTGATTATTATACCCGATACGCCTCTTTTTCTTCAAAAATCATTTGAAAAATAACAACAGGCCGTCTGAAACCAAGTATTTCGGTTTCAGACGGCCTGCATATCCTACACATCAATACAACAATTTCTTACGGGGCTTTTGCTCGCCGCCGGATTTAATTTCCGACAAATTGAAATTCAGTATGCTCAAATCCAAGACGCTTTCTGAAGTGCATTGATCGCCAAAGGCATTTTCATAAGTGGCTTTCAGTTTCAATACTCCGCCGAATGTTTGGTCCGGCAATTCGGCAGCCAGCGCCAACATGCTTGCAAACACGCCGCCATACAATTCGCCCGATGCCAGCATATCCACTCCGCCGGAAAACATTTCCAAGCGCATCACTGCATCGGCAACCAGCTTGCTCGGCAAGTGATCCGGCAAAGGCTCTGCCTCAAAACGCACATTCTTCGCCAAGCCCTTACCGCTATTGCGGACAACCAAAACCAATAAATCTGTTTGTCCGTCAGAACGCTGCAACGTCGCATGCAAAACAGGATGAATACTCTCTTTTTGAATCAGCTGCTCACGGTGCAACATCTTGCTTTTAGCTTTGGATCGCGCAGATACGACGGCCCAAATCAACCAAACAAATGCAACGGCAGAAATGGCTGTAACCAAAAGGGGAAGATTGGCCAAATAGGCTTGATGATTAAACCAAACTTGTGCGGCTAAAAATCCGGCAAAGAAAATCAAGACGTATAAAATTGGGGCAAACCGGCTTTGTATGGATGAGTGCATGAGTTTTCCTACATTTCGTATCATGTTATTAAAAAATAATGCCTTTCGGGCGAATAATGTCATCAACCCGGAAGGCATTATTTTAACGTAATTTTAACGCAACTTGGCTTAATATCTTGCTTTTTATCATCTAATGTATCAAGCAAACAACTCAAATTTCGCAGCCGTGTCTTCAGACGGCCTGAGATTTTTATCAGGCTTCGGCAACCGAATCACGCGAGAAGGTTTTTTCGCAATAATGACATTTCAAACGTGTCTGACCATGATGTGAGCGGACATAAAAACGGCTGATGACCGGCTCGCCATGACTGGCGCAATTGGTATTCGGACAGCGGAATACCTCCGAAATTTCATCCGGCAATGATAAATGCTGTTTCTCAACGACCTTAAACCGATCGATTTTGTTGACCACTGCTTCAGGGGCAAACAAAGCCAAACGGTTTGCCGCATTGGCATCCAACCATACGCCGCTGATTTTAATAATGTCTTTGCTGCCCTGCGTTTTGCTGGGCAAATTGAAGCCGACCGTTACTGCATTGCCATAATGCAGCAGTTTGAACTGCCTTAAAATGGCCAAGCCCTTACCGGCAGGAATATGGTCAATGACCGTACCTTGTTCGATCGCTTCCACGCTGAGTTTTGAGTTTTCCATCTTTCGCTCCTTAAACTTCTTCGTTCAATACCAAAGACAAAATCGCCATCCGTGCATACACACCGTTGGTTGCCTGTTCAAAATAATAGGCATGAGGTGTTTTATCCACATTCGGATGAATTTCATCTACCCTCGGTAAAGGATGCAAGACGCGCAAATTGGGTTTGGCATTTGCCAACATTGACGCATCAAGATTGAACTTACCCTGGATTTTGGCAAATTCCTGCTCATCAAAACGTTCGCGCTGAACGCGGGTCATGTACAAAATATCCGCCCATTCGACCGCTTCTTCCAAGCCGGGCAAAATTTGATAAGGGCAACCGGCCTCTTCCAGTTCTTCAGTGATATAGTCCGGCATTGCCAAGCTGGGAGGGGAAACAAACGCAAATTCACAACCCCAACGCTTCAGCGCCTGACATAATGAATGTACCGTACGGCCATATTTCAAATCTCCAGCCATCGCAATCTTCAAATTGCTCAAACTGCCTTGTGTTTCATAAATCGTGACCAAGTCCAAAAGCGTCTGGCTCGGATGTTGGTTGGTACCATCGCCGGCATTAATCACGGGCACGCTCGAAAACTCGGCCGCCACACGGGCCGCACCGTCTTTCGGGTGTCGCTGAATAATCGCATCCGTATAGCTGGAAATAATCCTCGCAGTATCCGCAAGCGTTTCACCCTTTTTCGCACTGGTATTCGCGCCATCGGAAAAACCGATAACTTTCCCACCCAAACGCTGTACCGCCGTTTCAAAAGACAAACGCGTACGGGTGGACGGTTCAAAAAAGCACGAACCAATCAACTTGCCTTCAAGCAAATCTTCACGAGGCTGCTTTTTCAACTTCAAGGCCGTCTGAAGCAGCAATTCGAGCTGCTCCGTCGTCAAATCTGAAATTGAAATAATATGTTGCCGATAAAGCGGATTAGGCATGACCATTCCTTCCCATAAAAAAACCCGCAAAGCGGGCGTTCCAAGCAAACCGATTCCATCGTTGCCCGGCATGATTCCCACCGGACAGTCTCAACCATGTTTCTACCACACCCATGAAATCTCCCGCATTATCGCATATTTAACAGACGACTGCTTCTATCAAGTTTTCAGACGGCCTGATACCTTTGCAAAAAATCCTTCATCCCCAACAGCCAAAATTCAAACACAGGGATTTGACAGTTTCCTTTTATCTTCCCAATACTCGCATCTTGTAGGAGCAAACAAGCGCAAGTAAGCTGTTAACCGATTCAACGATTCAAACATATCGCTTTCGAATAGCGTTGCACACCCATGTTGCCTAAAGCAAATTAGGCTGACAGCCTGATTTACAGTGAAACGTAACAAAGCTTTGTTCAACTACATAACGGGTTTTCAATAAATATTCGGTTGTGTTTGGTTTGCGTTTCCGTCGATGAGTTGTTGCAAAGGGCTTTGCGATAATGCAGGTCTGTAGCTGATGTTTTTCTAGGTGCTATCTGTTTTGCTGCCGTAGCCTTTGATCGAGTATTCTGCCATACCTTAGACGGAGTGATGTGCAGTTTCTCGATATAGCCTTTCAAAATAGATACAGATATCTGTTTGCTGTATCAACCAGCTTTTACCTGCAGACAATGCTATCTTTGCTTGGTGTAATTTGTCTGCAGCCTTATCTTTTATTGTCCTTACCCATGACCGCTCGGGTCGTCTGAATAATGTTGCATCAATAACTTAAACTACCGCTTTCTCTACTTTTAAACTTTTCCGCTCAGTTTACAGTTAATTCCCAATAGTTCTGACCAGGGCATTACCTTCCGACGGCTAGTTGCAGTGTCAACATAAGGTACTGGATTTGAAATATTCAGTTCGTCAAAATAATAAAACGGATTAAGACAATAATGCTGTACTCGAGGTTGAGATCAGCCTACCCAAAGGACGTGCCCGCGCACGTCCTTTTTCTTCTCCTTTATCCGCGTCCCCCCTTTAGATCAGATTTCTACCCCGTA
>NZ_JBQCUK010000007.1:0-150958 GCF_051963335.1 Neisseria sp. P0004.S004 | reverse complement strand
AACCAACTGTGTTATACTGTCTGCTTCGTTTTCTTCACCGCATCAGCAGCGAAGAACCGAACTATACGCCTTCCAACGAAACCAGTCAACACCTTTCGCAAAATTATTTTCTGAAATTTAATCACTCCCCTGTTTTAACAGGGTTTTTATTTTATAAAAAATACTATCAAACCTCCTACACTCTCCATACATACAAAAAACACAAACTAAAGGCCGTCTGAAATGCTCTTTCAGACGGCCTTTTTGAGGTTTTATGTCTATATTTTAGTCGGCAAACTGTTTTTTCATTCGTTCGCGTCGCTCTTGCGCTTCTACGGACAGTGTCGCGGTCGGACGTGCCAGCAGGCGTTTGAGGCCGATGGGTTCGCCGGTATCGGCACAGAAACCGTAATCGCCTTCGTCAATACTACGGAGAGTCGCTTGCACTTTATTGAGAAGTTTACGCTCGCGATCGCGAGTGCGCAGTTCTAAAGCGTACTCTTCTTCTTGGGTAGCGCGGTCGGCAGGATCGGGGGCGGATTCGTGCTCTTGGAGATGACCGGTAGTGGTGTTTGCATTTTCAATCAGCTCTTCTTGCATTTTAACCAGTAGTTCGCGGAAGAAGGCCAATTGGTCGCTGTTCATGTAGTCCTCTTCGGGACCATCCCAGTTTAAAATATCTTGTTCTGTCAGCTTTGCCATGGTGTCTGCTTTCGGTTTATGTTAATGATTTGGATGCTACGGGTTTGCTTTTATTGGGTTTTCTCGAATTTCCGTTTTGGAAATTGGGCGAATCATATCATGTTTTACCTATTCATTTGTTCTTTATATTTCGATTTGCACTTTTTTGCACTAGCTTACGCCTAAATATATTAATGCGCTTTTTAGGACGTTGTATTTTTGGTCGTTAATACCTGCTGCGCTTTCAGACGGCCTATTGAAGCAACCACAGGTTGGTTTGCTGGATAAGTTGGGGAAACCATCGAGCCAGCCACAACCATAATAAGAGTGCCAACAAACTGCCTGAAAAATCGTATCGTCCTACGCGTAAGAAGGAAAACGGTTTGAGTAATGGCTGCAAGATTCGTTCGATGGCATAAGTCAACGGCGAATAGCGGCCCTGTATGCTGGCCACCATTCTAATAATCAGACCGATAAGTAATGTATAGGCTGCGGCTTTCAGCATATGGAGTGCGGCAAACCAGAAGTTTGCCAGAATCAGCTTATTGCTGATGGATAATGCCGGCGAGATGAAAATAATGGCGGTACAGGCAAGGTAATACACCAGAAAACCTGCGGGCAGGCAGTACCAATCGGTTTTCTCGCCGCTTGGAAATGCTTTTTGCCAAGGTTTGGTCAGCCAGCCTGTTGCCTGTATGCTGAATTTGAGCAGGGGGTGTTCTGCTGCCAATCCTGCGTATCGGAGCAAAAAGCGTGTGATACACAGGATGGCAACGGCGTCTGCCAATAATAGGAGCAAGTCGCCGCGCATGTTCAGACGGCCTTGTATTGTTGCGCCATTTCTTGCGAACGTTTAACGCAGGCTTCTACGCCCTGTTCGATGGCTTCGGCAACGTGACGGGCTTTGAAGGTTTCGATGGCTTCGTGTGTCGTACCGCCTTTGGAAGTTACGTTTTGCTGTAATTGTGCGAATGCTTCGCCGGTTTGTTCGGCCAAAGCCACTGCGCCTTTAAATGTGGCGAGGCTCAGTTCGCGTGCGTCTTGTTCGTTGAAACCTTGTGCCAAAGCCGCATTTTGGAGCGCGCCCAACAGATAGAAAACGTAGGCGGGGCCGCTGCCGCTGATGCCGGTAATATTGTGGAGTTGCTCTTCCTCGTTCAGCCAAACGGTTGTGCCGACAGAGCGCATGATGCTGTCTGCAGCTGCACGGTCAGTTTCTGAAACGCTTGCATCGGCAAACATACCGGATACGCCCAAGCCGATTTTGGCCGGCGTATTGGGCATGATGCGCACGATACGGCGTGTGCCGCCCAGATAATGGCTGAGGGTATCGATGGATAAACCAGCCGCTACGGACAACACCAGCGCGCCATTCAAACGAATGTTTTGACAAGCTGCCTGCATGTCTTGCGGTTTGACGGCGAGAATGAGGACATCGTCCGTACTCAATTCGGGCAGGTTTTCAGAAGTGGCTACGCCCAATTCTTGAACCAACTGCGCCCGTCTTTCGGCGCCACGTTCAACAATGTGGACACGATAGCCGTCTTGTTTGACCAAACCGCCTGCAATGGCAGTCGCCATATTGCCGCCGCCGAGAAAATAGATATTCATAATATATGTCACTCCTTTGTGATATCGATCAGGCCGTCTGAAACTGCTGTCTGTCCTATTCAGACGGCCATTAATTTTACGCTTGAGGATAATGCCGCTTGCCGAAAATCGCGCTGCCGATGCGGACATGGGTTGCGCCGCATTCTACCGCGATTGGCATATCGCCGGACATACCCATAGACAAAACATCTGCTTCGACGCCTGCCGCGTTCAACTCAGCCAACAGCCGCTGTATGGTGTGAAACTGGTTGCGCAATTCATCATCGCTGCTGTCGGCCTTGGCCACACACATCAATCCGCGCACTTGAATATTCGGCAACTTGGCCACTTCAAGGGCCAGCCCGACCGCTTCATCGGGCGCCACGCCGTGTTTTGCCTCTTCAGCGGCAATGTTCACTTCAATGCACACCTGCAACGGCGGCATTTCAAACGGCCTTTGTTCGCTCAAGCGCCGCGCCGTTTTCAGACGGCCTACCGTATGCACCCAATGTGCACGCTCGGCCACAAATTTGGTTTTATTAGACTGCACATCGCCGATAACGTGCCAAACAATATCCGGCAAATCAGCCAGTGTTTCCGTTTTTTCAAACCATTCCTGAATATAGTTCTCGCCAAAATCGCGCTGACCGGCCGCATACACTTCGCGGATATCGTCTGCCGGAAATGTCTTACTGACCGCCACCAGCTTTACCGCATCCGCAGGCCGTCCGGCAGCCTCAGCCGCCTGTTCAACCGCCCGGCATACGTCCCGATAGTTTTGTTGCAATACCGACATGGTTTTCTCCTTTAACCCGTTCATCACTCGGCATTTTGAAAATTTTACTTGGTCGAACGGGTTTATCTATTTAAAATAAAGCGATTTTATTATTCTAAACCAAAACAAGGCCACATTATGCAGATTACCGACTTACTCGCGTTCGGCGTGAAAAACAAAGCCTCCGACCTCCATTTGAGTTCGGGCATTTCCCCTATGATACGCGTACACGGCGACATCCGCCGCATCAACCTGCCCGAGATGAGCTCGGAAGAAGTCGGTACCATGATTACCTCGGTCATGAACGACCACCAGCGCAAGCTCTATCAACAGGATTTTGAAGTCGATTTCTCATTTGAGCTGCCCAATGTTGCCCGTTTCCGCGTCAACGCCTTTATGACCGAACGCGGCCCGGCCGCCGTATTCCGTACCATTCCGAGCACCGTCCTGACGCTGGAAGAATTGCGTGCGCCGCGCATTTTCCAAAAAATTGCCGAAAATCCACGCGGTTTGGTCTTGGTAACCGGCCCGACCGGTTCGGGTAAATCCACCACGCTGGCAGCGATGGTCAACTACATCAACGAAACCCAACCGGCCCACATTCTGACCATCGAAGACCCGATTGAGTTCGTTCACCAAAGCAAAAAAGCGCTCATCAACCAACGCGAGCTGCATCAACACACCCTCAGCTTTACCAACGCCCTGCGTTCCGCCCTGCGCGAAGACCCAGACGTGATTTTGATCGGTGAGATGCGCGACCCTGAAACCATCTCCCTCGCCCTGACCGCCGCCGAAACCGGCCACTTGGTTTTCGGCACGCTGCACACGACCGGCGCCGCCAAAACCATCGACCGTATTGTCGACGTATTCCCTGCAGGCGAAAAAGAAATCGTGCGCTCCATGTTGTCCGAATCCTTGCGCGCCATCATTTCCCAAACCCTGCTGAAAACCCGAGACGGCAACGGCCGCGTCGCCGCGCACGAAATCCTGATTTCCACACCGGCCGTGCGCAACCTCATCCGCGAAAACAAAATCGCCCAAATCAACGCCGCCCTCCAAACCGGTCAGGCCCACGGTATGCAAACCCTCGATCAAGCCCTGCAAACCCTTGTCCGCCAAGGCACCATCAGCCCCGAGATGGCACGCAGCAAAGCGCAAAACATCGAAAACCTCTCTATTTTCTAAACCATACTCAGGCCGTCTGAACCCCATCATCCCGTTTTCAGACGGCCTTTGAGCCTGACCGAATACCCGTTTTAAAGAGAATCATCATGAGCGACCTCGCCCCTCTGCACGACCTGTTAAGCGAAATGGTGCAAGCCTACTCACAAAAAAACCAAGCACCGCACATCCCCACACCGGCCGAAATCGGCACGCATCTTCACCCCCTGCTCGACCGCATGTGTGAAGAGGCCGAAAAACGCAACGCATCCGACATCTTCATCAGCGCAGGTTTTCCCCCTGCCATCAAAGTCGGCGGCACCCTCACGCCCATGCCCCACAAAGCACTGACCGGCGCGGACACCGCCGCCATCGCCGAATCCACCATGAACCCTGACCAGCTCGAAGCCTTCAACCGCGACTGGGAAATCAACTATTCCGTCCAATCGCGCAGCAACACGCGCTACCGTGTCAACGCCTACCACGAGCAAGGCCGCGTCGGCATGGTATTGCGCCGCGTCAGCCAAGACATTCCCGAAATGAAGACCCTCGGTTTGCCCGAAAAACTCCAAGAGCTTGCACTCGCGCCACGCGGCCTGCTGATCCTCGCCGGCCCGACCGGTTCGGGTAAGTCCACCACCATGGCCTCCATGCTCAACTACCGCAACCAAAAGCTGCCCGGCCATATCGTTACCATCGAAGACCCCATCGAGTTTATCTACAAACCTTGCCGAAGCATCTTTACCCAGCGCGAAATCGGCATCGATACCGACAACTGGAAAACCGCCGTTCAAAGCGCCATGCGTCAAGCACCCGACGTCGTCTGTATCGGCGAAGTCCGCAGCGAAGAAAGCATGGAATACGCCCTCCAACTGGCTCAAACCGGTCATCTGTGCGTTTTCACCATCCACGCCAGCACAGCCTCCCAAACCATCGAGCGCATCATCAACTTCTATCCGGAAGACCGCCGCCAACAGGTTTTGATGGATTTGGCGTTAAACCTCGTCGGCATCATCGGCCAACGCCTCGTTGTCAAGAAAAACCGCCAACGCACGGCCGTTACCGACCTCCTGCTCAACACTCCGGCCATGCAGGACCTGATTTTCAAAGGCGAATTGCTGGAAATCCGCGACCTGATGGCACGCTCCGGCAGCAACGGCATGCAGACGTTCGACCAAAACCTCTTCAACCTCTACGCACAAGGCCAAATCGAACTCAGCGAAGCCCTGCGCCAAGCGGTATCCGCCAACGACTTGCGCCTGCGCATTCAAATGCACGACGAGGGCAACAATACCGAGCGTCTCTACGACCGCATCAGCGACCTCAACCTGATGACCTGATGACGCAGGCCAAACAAGGCCGTCTGAACAGATGTGGAAACGAAATCAAGCATTTCGCCGTATCCGTTCAGACGGCCTTATCTCATTTAAAGCATTCTGAAACCGACTGAAAATCCTGTTAAAATCCAATCATTCATCTCATAACAAATAAAACAACCCAACCATGAACACCCCGCCGCTCAAACCTCTGATCATTGCCTCCCTACCCGTCTTCGCCAGCGTATTCATCGCCGCCACCCTCGTTTGGCACTTTAACACCCCCAAACTCGCCATGCCCTTCGTACTCGGCATTATTGCCGGCGGTTTGGTCGATTTGGACAACCGCCTCACAGGCCGTCTGATAAACATCGTCATCACCGTCGCCCTGTTTACCCTCTCCTCACTGCTTGCCCAAAGCACCATCGGCACAGGCATTCCCTTCATCTTGGCCATGACCCTGATGACTTTCGGCTTCACCATCCTCGGCACCGTCGGCCTCAAATACCGCACCATCGCTTTCGGTGCGCTCGCCGTCGCCACCTACACCACGCTGACCTACACCCCCGAAAGCTACTGGCTGACCAATCCCGTCATGATTCTGCTGGGCACAGTCCTATACAGCGTCAGCACCCTGATCTTCCAAATCATCCTGCCCCACCGCCCCGTCCAAGAAACCGTCGCCAACGCCTACGACGCACTGAGCAACTACTTCGATGCCAAAGCCGACTTTTTCGATCCCGACGAAGCCGCATGGTTGGGCAACCGTCAAATCGACCTGGCCATGAGCAACACCAGCGTGATTACCGCCTTCAACCAATGCCGTGCCGCACTTTTCTACCGATTACGCGGCCAACACCGCCATCCACGCACTGCCAAAATGCTGCGCTACTATCTCAGCGCGCAAGACATGCACGAACGCATCAGCTCCGCCCACGTCGATTACAGCGAAATGGCCGAGCAGCTCAAAAACACCGACCTCATCTTCCGTATCCGCCGCCTGCTCGAAATGCAGGGCCAGGCGTGCCGCAACATTGCCGCCACCCTGCGCAACAACAAACCCTACGCATACAGCAAACGCCTCGGCCGCGCCATGGAAGGCTGCCGCCAATCCCTCGGCCATTTTGCCGAGACCCACGCCGACAATGCCAACCTCCACAATATCCGCCGCCTGCTCGACAACCTCAGCAGCGTCGATTACCAACTGCGGCAACTGCAAAACGATGCGTCCCTCGCCGAAAACGACAACACCGACACCCGTATCGCCGCCATTGAAAACACCAAGTTCCGCAACATCGGCGAAACCGTCCTCAGCCAGCTCAATTTCGAATCCGGCGTCTTCCGCCATGCCACCCGCCTCTCCATCGTCGTGGCCGCGGCCTGCATCATCGTCGAAATCCTCCATCTCAACCTCGGCTACTGGATTCTGCTGACCGCCCTCTTTGTCTGCCAACCCAACTACACCGCCACCAAAAGCCGCGTATACCAACGTATCGCCGGCACGATTCTCGGCGTGATTGTCGGTTCGCTCGTCCCCTACTTCACCCCGTCCGTTGAAACCAAACTCTGGATTGTCATCGCCAGCACCACCCTGTTTTTCATCACCCGAAGCTACAAATACAGCTTCTCCACCTTCTTCATCACCATCCAAGCCCTGACCAGCCTTTCGCTTGCCGGTTTGGACGTGTACCACGCCATGCCCATCCGCATCATCGACACCATCGTCGGTTCCGTTATCGCATGGGCCGCCGCCACCTACCTCTGGCCCGATTGGCGTTACCTCACCCTCAGCCACACCGCCGCCCAGACCATCACTGCCAACGGCCGCTATCTCGACGCCATCCTCGACCAGCTGCAAAACGGCAGCCGCGACGATGTCGACTACCGCCTCACCCGCCGCCAAGCCCACGAAAGCACCGCCGCCCTCAGCAGCACCTTATCCGACATGAGCAGCAACCCGAAAAAATACCAAGACCGCCTGCAAGACGGTTTTACCCTGCTCAAAACCAGCTATGCGCTGACCGGCCACATTTCCGCGCTCGGCGCATACCGCGACCAGGTTCATCACGACGGCAGCGATACCTTCGCCCCATATGCCCGCCTGACCCACCACATCGCCGAACTCCTCAAACAAATGCCGCAGACCGAACCGGCCACCTTCGATGCAAGCATCGAAGCCATCCGACAGGAGTTTGCCGATTTGGAGCAGACCGACAAAGAGCAGTCCCAACAAAACCAAATCCTCAAACACCAGCTCGACCTCATCATCCGCCAGCTTGCACCGTGTTATCAGGCATTGCACAGACAGTCGGATACGCAAACCGCCTAAACCGATAACACATTCCAACAAAATAAATAAGGCCGTCTGAAACCTGATTTCCAGATTTCAGACGGCCTTTATTCAGCCATCGAGATTAAAACCGATTATGCGCCGCGTTTTTCCAAAGCGGCTACGGCAGGCAACTCTTTGCCTTCCAAGAATTCGAGGAACGCGCCGCCGCCGGTGGAGATGTAACTGATTTGGTCGGTTACGCCGAATTTGGCAATCGCCGCCAAAGTATCGCCGCCGCCGGCAATCGAGAACGCATCGCTTTGGGCAATTGCTTCGGCCAATACTTTGGTACCGCCGGCAAATTGGTCAAATTCAAACACGCCGACCGGGCCGTTCCATACGACAGTGCCTGCGGCTTTGAGCAGCTCGGCCAAAGCAGCGGCGGATTTCGGGCCGATGTCCAAAATCATGTCGTCTTCGGCAACGTCGGCAATGTCTTTCACCACCGCTTCCGCATCGGCGGCAAAGGCTTTAGCGACAACCACATCGGTCGGCAGCGGAACAGAGCCGCCTTTGGCCGCCATTTTCGCCATGATTTTTTTGGATTCTTCCACCAAATCGTGTTCGGCCAAAGATTTGCCGATGGCCTTGCCTTCTGCCAGCAAGAATGTGTTGGCAATGCCGCCGCCGACGATCAGTTGGTCGACTTTGTCGGCCAACGATTCAAGGATGGTCAGCTTGGTGGACACTTTGCTGCCGGCAACGATGGCAACCATCGGATGAGCCGGTTGTTTCAAGGCTTTGCCCAAAGCGTCGAGTTCGCCCGCCATCAATACGCCGGCACAGGCAACCGGTGCGGCTTGGGCAACGGCTTCAGTCGAAGCTTGGGCGCGGTGGGCGGTGCCGAACGCGTCATTGACGAACACATCGCACAAAGAAGCGTAGGCTTTGCCCAGCTCCAAGTCGTTTTTCTTCTCGCCTTTGTTGATGCGCACGTTTTGCAACATCACGACATCACCGGCGTTCAAAGTCGGTTTGTTTTCACGCCAGTCGTTCAATACTTTCACGTCTTTGCCCAACAGTTTGCCCAAATGCGCGGCAACAGGCGCTACATCGTCTTCAGGATGGAATTCGCCTTCGGTCGGACGGCCGAGGTGGGTCATCACGATCACAGACGCGCCGTTGTCCAAGCAGTATTTGATGGATGCGAGCGAAGCACGGATACGGGTGTCGTCGCTGATGTTGCCGTCTTTAAACGGTACGTTCATATCGGCGCGGATCAGAACGGTTTTGTCTTGAACATTTTGTTCGGTCAGTTTCAAAAATGCCATGATGATTCCTTTGTGATGGTTGGAAACGGGAATGTTTGGGATTATCCGCGAATGAGGGGCGACGGTAAAGATTGGCAACGGCCGCGCTTGATGTGAATCAGCAGATAAAGCCCGGGCCGTCTGAAACATTCGGCCAATCTTTCAGATTTTCCGCTATACTTTGGCGATTGATTTTCATTTTACGGATTAAACCATGTTACGCCGAATTGCTTTAATGCTTGCCTTCGCGCTGCCTGCCGCTTCATGGGCGCAGACGCTTTCTGAAACCCTGCCCAACGGTCTGAAAATCATCGTCAAAGAAGACCACCGCGCGCCAGTGGCCGTTTCGCAGATTTGGTACAAAATCGGCAGCGTGGATGAAAAACCGGGCAAAAGCGGCCTGAGCCATGCTTTGGAACACATGATGTTTAAAGGCACAAAAGACGTTCCCTCCGGCGAGTTCAACCGCCGCGTGTCCGAGCTGGGCGGGCAAAACAACGCCTACACCAACCGCAATGAAACGGTCTATTACGAAAACGTCGCCGCCGCCAACCTGCCCGAAATTCTGAAGCTCGAAGCCGACCGCATGCACAACCTCAACTTCAGCGACAAAGAATTCCTCAACGAGATGAACGTCATCCGCGAAGAACGCCGCCAACGCACGGAAGACACGGCCGACGGCAAAATGTGGGAACAAGCCTATCTTGCCGCCTTTACCCAACCGTCTATGCGCGCCTCCGTCATCGGCTACATGAAAGATTTGCACATCCTCAAAGCCGACGACCTGCGCGCGTGGTACAAACAATATTACGCGCCCAACAATGCCGTATTGGTCATTGTCGGCGATGTCGATGCCAAACAAACGCTTCAGACGGCCGCCAAACTCTTTGGCGATATTCCGGCCAAAGCCCAGCCGCCGCGCAACAAACTCAATACCGAACCCTATTTGCGCAAGCCTGTTACAGTCAAAGCCACTTCTCCGGTCACACACCAGCCGCTGATTGCCATCAACTTCCGTGTGCCGAAACTCCAAAAACTCGATGACACGATGCCTTTCGCCCTCGACATCCTCTCCGATATTTTGGCAGGCAACGCGTCCAGCCGTTTTGATAAAAACCTCGTGCGCGGCAAGCAAACCGCATTGAGCGCAGGAACGCATTACGACATCATCAGCCGAGAGATGCCGCTGTTCAGCGTCATAGCCATGCCTGCCGAAGGCGTGAAAACCGATACTCTGATTGCCCAGCTGCGCCAAGAAATCAAAGACATTGCCGACCACGGCGTTTCAGAAGAAGAATTGCAGCGCGTCAAAACCCAAGCAGCGGTCAACGAAATCTACGCCAAAGACTCCATGTCTTCCCAAGCCTCCATGATGGGCCGCCTCGAAGCGCGCGGTTTCCAATATACCGACGAACAAGAAATCCACCGCCGCCTACAGGCCGTCAGCGCACAAGAAGTACAGGCCGCCGCCCGGATGTTGACCGACGAGCGCATGAGTACCGTCATCATCGAGCCGCAAAAAACAGCCGCCGCACCAAGCAAAAAAGCTGCCAAACGCCGATAAACATCAGGCCGTCTGAAAGCCCATATCCTTTCAGACGGCCCTAACAGAAAGCCACAACATGAAACCCACCCTGCTCGCCCTTGCCCTACTCCTGCCCTTAAGCGTCCAAGCCGCCACCGACATCCAACGCTGGCGCAACCGCGACGGTACCCAAATCCTCCTTGTCGAACGCCACGAAAACCCCATCATCGACCTTGAAGTCAGCTTCAAGGGCGCAGGCAGCGTCGCCAATCCGGACGGCAAAAGCCAAGTTGCCGAATTTACCGCCGCCCTCCTGACCGACGGCACCCAAGAGCTGGACGAAGAAGCCTTCAATGCCGAAGCCGACAACATCGGCGCACAAATCAGCAGCGACAGCAATGCCGAAAGCGCGTCCGCAGGCTTCCGCAGCCTCAGCAAAGCCGACATCCGCGACAAAGCCGCCAACTTGCTCAACCACTCGCTGACCCGTCCGCGCTTTGACGAAGCCGTTTTCCGCCGCCGTCAAACCCAATCCATTACCGGCTTGCAACAACAAGAAACCACCCCCGACTACACCGCCACGCGCGAACTGACCAAACTCATCTACCCGAAACACCCCTACGGCAGCGGCGCAAACATAACCGTTGACAGCCTCAAACGCGTCAACCTCGACGACATCCGCGCCTTCCACCGTACCCACTACGGCAAAGACAACGCCATCGTCGCCATCGTCGGCGACCTCAACCGCAAACAGGCAGAGCAACTGGTCGATCGCGTCCTCAAAGACCTGCCGGCCAAAGCCACCGCAACCCACGCCATCCCGCCCGTTCCCAAACAAACCGCCCAACGCCGCGACATCCCCTTTGCCGGCACACAAGCACAAGTCCTGCTCGGCACCTCCCTCATCAAACGCCACGACCCCGACTATTACGCCCTCGTTGCCGGTAACTACATCCTCGGCGGTGGCGGTTTCGACAGCCGCCTCATGAAAGTTTTGCGCGACCAACACGGCTACACCTACGGCGTATACAGCAGCCTCGCCCCGGCGACAGAAGAAGGCACGTTTGCCGTTTCCTACTCCACCCAAAAGAAAAACACCAAAGCCTCACTGGCCGACACCCAAGCCGTCATCGAACAGTTTATCGCCGAAGGCCCGACCGAAGCCGAACTGAAACAGGCCAAAGCCAACATCGTCGGCAGCTTCCCCCTGCGCTACGACTCCAACGACAAACTGCTTAACTACCTGAGCCTGATCGGCCTCTACGACCTGCCCAACGACTACTTGGAAGCCTACCCCAAAGCCATCAACAGCCTGACCGTCGAACAAGTCCGCGACGCATGGCAACGCCGCGTCAAATTCAAAGACCTCAACACCGTCGTTGTCGGCGCAGAATAAAACGCTTTAAAACAACAGGCCGTCTGAAACCTTGAAATAGGTTTCAGACGGCCTTTAGCTTTGTTTAAAATCAATCAAACCATTTGTAGATAATTGGTAGAATTTAAGTCCCCTTTTTACATTTTCTTTTGATTTTACTTAAGAAATCCTCGCTCCATGTGATTGGGATTGCACGATTTGTTTTTGTTGCTCCTCATATTCAATTCGTTGTGCCGTTTGCTGAATTTGGCTCAGGCTTTCCTCTACCGGCGTCTTAGCCGCTTCCCACATATCTACAGAAGCCATTATTAATCCGGGGGCTCTGTGTCCGACCGAGACTTTCCCATTATCGTTAATATTGATTAAAGACACACCACTCATCTTGTTTTTATAAGCCACTGAAGCTAACGACATCGCAATATTGTCCAAACTATTTGCATCGTAAGCGATGTTTTTCTGGGCACAAAAATCAGCAAAAATCTGTTTCCCTTGATGATAGATTTTTTGGGCGTTTTGCGGCATATCCTCAATAGTTAAAGCCGTTGGTTTATCAATATCCGCCGCGTATTGATCGCGTTCATCCCTTTCATCCAAAGACATCATATTTGGATCTTTTTCGATAAGGTCACGGGTTTTTTGGTACATTTCGTTGGCATTCTGCTCAATGTCTCGCCAACGCCCCAGCAGGCTTTTATCATATAAGGCTGGTGATTTTTTCAGCTTATTAAATAACCCTCCTCCTTGACGAAACAGAAGAATACCTGTTTCTTCCATCAGAATATCTGGTTTTTCTTGGTTCGATTTCTCCGATTGGAGTCTTTTGAAGTCCTTATCCGTAATATTGACAAACGGCAGCTTGTCGGTATCGGTATAGACAAGGGGTACAGACCTGCCTATACCTTTCGGATCAATAGCTTTCTTGAACCCCGCGTTTGCCGTATCTACCATCATTTTTAACATCCTGCCCGAAGCGTCTTGGGAAGATGAACCGCCGATAAAATCGAAGTTGTCGTCTTTGGGCGTGATTCTGAGGTTGCGAATTTCGCGGCTGCCGTCCGGACGGACGAAGAATTGGAGCTTTCTAAGATCATCAGGTGTAACAACTACTTGTGTTGAACCGAAGATAAAAGCACGTTCGACGTAGTCTGAAGATGAAGTGTCGATTCCGTATTGAGAAACAGCGACAGTAAAACCATTTCCTGGAGTCGTACTGTAGAAACCATTTTTCCAACTGTTAAATCTCTCTACCCCATAGATTTTATTACCAATCTCATCGAAAGAATAAGGTGTATTTCTTGCAGGTAAATTCGAGGCTTTAAAAAAATTCTCAAACATCTTGAAATCTGCTGCCGTGGCATATCTGCCTGCACCATTCTTCATATAGTCGGTTGCGTCAATTTTTACTGGTGTACGATTAGCTGATGTTATCGATATTCCCATATCTTCTCTTTTGGGTGGTATCGGGCTGTTCCACAAATATTGGGATAAAATTCTATCTACTGTAACATCGGATACAGCTAAAGATTTTTGGTTATCTGGCATGATAATGTTGCTCCTCGTTAAGAAGATAAGTTATTTGACATAAAAAGGTTGCCACAAAACATCTCCGCAATTGTTCATGAATAATATTTCTGTAGCGTATTGTTGATACGTTCTCTCTTTATTTACATTCCATCTATGCAGGCCAGGATCTACACCAGTAAATTTAAAATAAAAATTACCTACTCCGTAATTTTGAATATTGATATTTTGGGGTATGTCATTTTCTGGAAAAATTGCTGCTCCTTCCAAATAAGTAATTAAAGCATCTTTTTTAATTATTGGTTCAGCCTCTTTTTTACTTAAAACTGTACAGCAATCAGAACCATACACATCTGCACCGTTCTTACTGGGACCTCTAAGAATCAAAGTAAAACCTTTATTGTCATATTGTTTCAAATAGTTTTTCAAATCATTTTCCTGTCTGATTTCCTTTTTAGGATATTTTGCCAGCAGCGTCCCATCCGTCGGATCTTTCTCCGCCAAAAACATACTATCCCATTGCTCGTTAGTGTAATCCTGCGGGACAAACCAGACGCTACAGGCCTTTTCGTGACGTACGCAGTCTGCTCCCGTAGAATAATCCCGTCCGCCCTGATTGGTGGTCATGTTGGCCTTATAGGCTTCTGTTTCTCCCAACAACCTACCTGCAAAACTGACCATTGCTTTCCTGTGTAATTCCTCAGGGGTGTAAAATTTCCTGTCCCGCCAGCAGTAACCTGCCCTGAGTTTTTCCCTGTATTCCTGTTCCGAAACCCCGTCAGGCTTGGGGTCTTTGGCAATCAGTTCTTTCCAGTATTGGTATTTATCGGGCGCAGTATATTCATATATACCGAAGCCTGCTGCCGCCAAAGCAGCGATTGCCAGTAGGTATTTATAGACTTTATTCATTTGTTTGCCTTTAATTAATAATCAAGGTCGTCTGAAACTTTTCAGACGACCTTTTATCGTTTAAGCCAGGCTTTACTCAACCGTTACCGATTTAGCCAAGTTGCGCGGTTTGTCCACGTCTGTACCGCGTGCGAGGGCAGCGTGGTAAGACAGGAGTTGCACGGGGATGGTGTGCACAATCGGTGAGAGTACGCCGACGTGGCGTGGGGCGCGGATGACGTGCACGCCTTCGGTGGCGTTGAAGTTGCTGTCGAGGTCGGCGAAGACGAAGAGTTCGCCACCACGTGCGCCGACTTCCTGCATATTGGCTTTCACTTTGTCCAACAGGCTGTCGTTCGGGGCAATCACGACAACGGGCATGTTCTCGTCCACCAATGCCAACGGGCCGTGTTTCAGCTCACCCGCAGGATAAGCTTCGGCGTGGATATAGGTAATCTCTTTCAGCTTCAACGCGCCTTCGAGGGCAATCGGGAAGTGGATGCCGCGGCCCAGGAAGAGTGCGCTGGTTTTCTTGGCAAATTTTTGCGCCCAAGCGGCGATTTGCGGCTCAAGGTTGAGAACGTGCTGAATGCTGCCCGGCAGTTGGCGCAATTCTTCGACGTATTCACGCGCCTGTTCGTCGGAAACCAGGCCGCGGTGTTTGCCCAAGGTAACGGCCAGGCCGAACAAGACAACCAGTTGGGTCGTGAACGCTTTGGTAGAGGCAACGCCGATTTCTGCGCCGGCGCGTGTGTACAGTACCAATTCGCTTTCACGCGGCAGGGCGGATTCCATCACGTTACAGATAGACAGGCTGTGTTTGTGTCCCAAGGATTGCGCGTATTTCAGGGCTTCCATGGTGTCCAGGGTTTCGCCGGATTGGGAAATGGTGATGACCAGTTGTTTCGGATCGGCAATCACGTCGCGGTAGCGGTATTCGCTGGCGATTTCCACGTCGGTCGGCACTTTGGCAATGGATTCGAGCCAGTATTTGGCAGTCAGCGCGGCATAGTAGGACGTGCCGCAGGCAAGGATTTTGATGCTGTGGATATCGTCGAAAACTTCGCGTGCATTCGCACCGAAGTTTTCAGGTTCAAAACCACCGTCCAAGAAGACTTCGGCGGTATCGGCGATGGCGCGGGGTTGTTCGTGGATTTCTTTTTGCATGAAGTGGCTGTATGGGCCCAACTCCAAAGAAGCCAGAGACAATTCGGATACTTTAACCGCGCGTTCGGTTTGAGCACCGGTTTTGTCGAGCAGTTTTTCGATACCGTTTGCGTTCAGCAGGGCGATGTCGCCGTCTTCCAAGTAGGCGATGCGGCGGGTAAAGGCAATCACGGCGGATACATCGGAAGCGATGAAGGTTTCCTGGTCGCCCAAGGCCACCAACAGCGGGCAGCCCATGCGCGCAACAACCATTTCTTCAGGGTTGTCTTGTGCGATAACAGCAATGGCGTATGCGCCGTGGAAACGGGCAGTCGCAGCTTGGACGGCTTCAAACAGTTTGCCGCCGTTTTGCGTGTATTCGTGGTTGACACTGTGGGCGATGACTTCGGTATCGGTTTGCGATTCGAAGGTGTAACCCAGAGCTTGCAGGCGTTCGCGTTCGGCTTCGAAGTTTTCGATGATGCCGTTGTGGACAACCGCAATCATGCCGCCGGAAATATGGGGGTGGGCGTTAGGCTCGGTTACGCCGCCGTGGGTCGCCCAACGGGTATGGCCGATGCCGATATGGCCAAACACGCCTTTTTCGCGTGCAGCATCTTCCATCAGCTGCACGCGGCCGACGCGGCGGACGCGTTTGATTTTGCCGTCCATGTTTACGGCAATACCCGACGAATCGTAGCCCCGATATTCAAGGCGTTTGAGACCATCGGTCAGAAAATCGACTACATTGTGATTGGCGCGAATAGCACCTACGATACCGCACATATAAGTTCCTTAGTATCAAAAGTTTGAGAAAATCTACGCCACTGACTTTCAGACGGCATAGGGGATTACTTCAGTTTGCAACGTCATTATTATCCAAGGGAACGACCACCGAAACTTTGCTCATTTGCTTTCTGTTGTACTTCTTGAGCCATATTTTGTTGTTCTTGTATTATTTTTTCTTGAACTTTTGCATCTAAAGCAGCAACAATATTTTTGTTATCGGCAATAACTTGCTTAGTAAATGAACCATCTTTATCACTTATAAGATTATCAATTAGCGCACTAAAATCATCACGAGAAACCTGAGCACTTACTTTTTTACCTTCTTCTCGTTTAATTTTATTAATAGATTTCTCAGGCTCATTAAACAATTTTCTAATTTCATCATGACTATTTTTTTTATCTCCTTCTAATTTAGAAGGATTTTCAAGAGGATTCGTTTTAACACTATCCCACTCATCAGATAAAATATTATTTTTTCCCATTTTATTTAATTGAGAAATTAGAATTGCACCTAATACTGCCTCTTTTCTACCAGTTTCTATATAGTCATTTTTGTCCTTAAGAATACTATCAATTCTATTATTTACCTCATTAACTGAATGAAATTTACCATTTTTAATTTCTTGTAATACTGTTCTCCCATTGCGTTCACTTTGATTGTAAAGTTTCGAAGTTACTGCTACTAATTGTATTTTGTCATCAAAAGACAATTTTTTATATAACTCTGTCTCTTGCAAAGGAGTAAAAATATTTTTCTCAATCTTATTAATCTGATTTACATCTCGAGTATGAACCCAAGTAATTCCATCTTTACTACTGAAGAATTGATTAAACCTAGCTTTAAACTCAGCTGGTAACGGTCTTCCATCTTCTTTTTCTATCTCTCTACCTGTCCTTCCTAAATCATGAATAATATCCTTTTCTTGTTTTTCAGAAAGTTTCCATTCGGGTTTTTTCTCTAAAGCCCATTTTTGATATGCATCAACTAAATCTTTTACAACTTCGGGATGCTGTCCTAAATCGGTTTGTATTGTTCCGATAGAATATCCACTATTCCCAACAGGATATAATTTCCCATTTTTAGTATTTGCTGCTATAACTAATTTATAAGCATTTAATTTTGATTCAGAAGAAACACCTACTGCAAAATAAGCTATTGTTTGAAAATCTTCTTTACTTAATGTTTTTTGTTGATTATTTGACACCATGATTTAAAAATCCTTATTTAATCAAAATAAATTCTTTACCCTTTTTATATTCTTTATTATTATTTTTATAAAATTCAATAATCTTATTATTATCTATAATAAAATAACTTTCATTACTATCGTATCTAGGACAAGACTCATACCAGTTATTTCCCTCATCAGAACAATAACTTAAAAATAGTTTATTTCCCTTCACATATCCTTTTAATTTTCCACTTCCCCCGCTACCTGTCGAAATTCCCTCATTCCATACTCCTGTAACTGAATTACCCTCCTGCTTGAGAACCAATTCTTTCCCTCCCACAGTATCTTCAACCTGATCAGTATATGACCAAGTACCAGAAAAAGATGATGGACGAGCACATGCCATCAATGGGATTAATAAAAAAATTGAAATATACTTTTTCATTTCTTACTCCATAGATACTATTTTTACCGTTTATGAATAACTCTATACCCATTTTCTCCAGCTTTACTTGTCCTTGCGCATAAATCATTTCCGCAACGGACAATATCTGCTTGATTAATCCGTGTAACCATATCTGCATCAATTTTCTTACTCTGAATAACTCCCGAATAAAACCAAATCAATGCAATTCCCCCAATAACCAACGTTGCCAATGTTAGCGATGTAACCCATACTGAACGGGAAGAAATTTTATTATTTTCCTCCTGTACTTTCCGAAGGTAGCCATTAAACTCTCTAACTTGATCTGCCATCTGATTACGTGCTTTTTCCATATCTTTTACATAAGCATAAACAGTTTGAGAGACTTCTTTTGTTACTTCCTCCCTAATCATTTGAACAAGCATACGACGTTGTTCAATTAAAGATTTGTCTAACTCATTTCGAACATCATTCACAAGTTTTTCACTATTGTCTCGATATGCAACCATTAATCTAGATGTCTCGATAACCAAACTTCGAGCTTGTTCTATATCAGTGTTTTCTTCCATTATACGTCCTATGAAAATTAAATCTTTCTTACCTTCAGACGGCCTGTTGTTTCTCAAGGCCGTCTGAAAATAAATAAAAGGCCGGTTTTACTTCTTATCGCCTTTTTCCGGACGTACCCAGCCTTCGATGACGGTTTGGCGCGAACGGGCGAGGACGAGTTTGCCGTCTTCGACGTTTTTGGTAATTGCGCTGCCTGCGCCTGTCGTCACTTTGTTGCCCAGCGTTACGGGGGCGATTAAAACGCAGTTTGAACCGATGCGCACTTCGTCGCCGATGACGGTTTTGTGTTTGTTCACGCCGTCGTAGTTGGCAATAATCGTGCCAGCGCCGAAGTTGGTTTTGCTGCCGATTTCGGCATCACCGATGTAGGTGAGGTGGTTGGCTTTGGTGCCGTTGCCGATGGTGGCGTTTTTGACCTCGACGAAGTTGCCGATGTGTACGTCGTCGGCCAGTTTGGCTTGCGGACGCAGACGGGCGTATGGGCCGATTTGGTTGTTTTCGCCGACTTCGCAACCTTCAAAATGGGAGAATGGGGCGATTTTGGTGTTGGCACCGATTTTGGCGTTTTTGATCACGCAGTTGGCACCGATTTCGACGTTGTCGCCGAGTTCGACTTCGCCTTCGATGACGACGTTGACATCAATCACGACATCTTGTCCGTGTTTCAGACGGCCTCGTAAATCAAAACGTGCCGGATCGCGCAGGGTGACGCCTGCTTTGAGCAATTCTTGCGCCTGTTCGATTTGGAAAATGCGCTCGAGTTCGGCCAGTTGGAGTTTGTTGTTCACACCGGCGGCCAGATGGGAGGCGCGGACTTGGACGGGATGAACTTTGATGCCGTCGGCAACGGCTTTGGCGATGAGGTCGGTCAGGTAGTATTCGCCTTGGGCATTGTTGCTGGAAAGGCTGTTCAACCAAGCTTCAAGTTTGGCGTTAGGCAGAACCAAAATGCCAGTGTTGATTTCTTTTACGGCTTTTTGGGCGGCATCGGCGTCTTTTTCTTCGACAATGGCGGTTACGCTGCCGTTGCTGTCGCGGATGATGCGGCCCAAACCTGTCGGGTCGTTGGGCACGTCGGTCAACAGGCCGACTTCGTTGCCTGCGGCTTCGAGCAGGGTTTCGAGGGTGGCTGCGTCAATCAGGGGGACGTCGCCGTACAACACCAGCGTGCGGCCTTCGGCGGCAAGGTGCGGCAGGGCGGTTTTGACGGCGTGGCCGGTACCGAGCTGTTCGGTTTGTTCAACCCAAACGACATCGCGTTTGACGGTGTCCAAGACCTGCTCTTTGCCGTGGCCGATGACGACGCAGATGTTTTGGGGATTCAGGGAGGCGGCGGTGTCGATAACGCGCTCAACCATGGGAAGGCCTCCGATGCGGTGCAGCACTTTGGGCATTTTGGAGTACATGCGCGTGCCTTTGCCGGCGGCGAGGATGACGATATTTAAAGCTGTCTGAGCCATGATACGGTTTCCGTTGTCGTTGTTTGAGGCCGTCTGAAAAGTTCAGACGGCCTTGGGGATATTGTTATTCGGTTGCTGGCTGTTGGTTGGCAAATTGCGGTTTTTGCCAGTTTTGGCCGCGTTCAGCGTGTTCCGCTTGATGGGATTGGACGGCGCGGCGCTCTGGGCGGAATTGGTTGTAATTCATGTTTTTAGAATAAGTACCGTCCTGATAAACGATAGGCGTGCCGGTAGCATATTTTTGGCGTACGGCGGTACGGCCGGATTCGGTGGTGTAGGTTTCCCAAGAGCAACCGGCCAAAACGGCGGCGGCGGTCAGGATTAAAGCGAGTTTACGCATGATGTTGTCCTTGTTTTTAAATGTCGGCAATACCGTGTATTGTACTTGATTTTTAAAAATTTCATGGCAGGTTTTGTGCAAAATCAAGCAAGCCCTGCATATCTTTCGCTATGCCGTCGGCAAATGGCAGCGGATGGGCTTTTTCGCCGTACCAAACGGTCTTCATGCCCAAGGCTTTGGCTTGGTGCAGATTGTCGGCGCTGTCGTCCACCATAATGCACTGTTCGGGTTTGACGCCCAACAGGCGGCAGACGTTGAGATAGGCTTGCGGATTGGGTTTGTAGAGCAGGCCGAAGTCGTCCGTGCCGAACAAGCCGTCAAAATGCGCTTCCAAGCCCAATGCTTCAACCAATGCGCGGACATAAAACGAAGGCCCGTTGGAAAATACGGCTTTTCGCCCTTTCAGACGGCCTAAAACGTCATCAGTTCCATCCATACCCTCCACCTTTGCCAAAATTTGCTTAAGCGGGTGACTTTCACGCAAAAATTCATCGATATCGACTTCGGGATGGTGGATTTGCAAACCGGCAAGCGTCGCGCCGTATCGGTGCCAATAATCTTGGCGCAGGTGGGATGCGGCTTCTTCGGAAAGTTTCAGACGGCCTGCTATGTATTCGGTCATGGCGCGGTTGATAATGTAGAAAATGCCTGCTTCGGCATTGTGCAAAGTGTTGTCGAGGTCAAACAGCCAAACGGGAGAATGATTCATATCGTGCCTTGATATGCAGATTTTGTTATGATATTTCGTATTTTACTCGTACAAAGGAAAGAGAATGAAACTGAAATTGTCCGCCGTGGCCCTGTTGTTGGCTTCGGCAAACCTGTACGCACAAACCGAAGTGCGTTTGGCCGTGCACAAATCCTTCAGCCTGCCCCCATCCGTCATCGCGCAATTTGAAAAAGCCAACGATGCCAAAGTGTCCGTCATCAAGGCAGGCAGCGGCAACGAAATGCTCAACAAGCTGATTTTGAGCAAGGCCAACCCGATTGCCGATGCGGTTTACGGTTTGGACAACGCCAACATTGGTAAAGCCAAAGCCGCCGGCATCCTCGCCGCCAACCAACCCAAATCCACGCCCGTAACCGCTTCCCTGCCCGATGCGCTGGCCGTCGATTACGCCTATGTCGCCATCAACTACGACAAAAAATGGTTTGAACAGAAAAAACTGCCCCTGCCGCAAACCCTGCAAGATTTGACCAAACCGGAATATAAAAACCTTCTGGTGACCCCGTCTCCCGCCACATCATCGCCCGGCCTCTCCTTCCTCTTGGCCAACATCGGCGGCATGGGTGAAGAAGGAGCGTTCAAATGGTGGGCGCAAATGCGCCAAAACGGCGTGAAAGTCGCCAAAGGCTGGAGCGAAGCCTACTACACCGACTTCACCCAAAACGGCGGCGCTTATCCCCTCGTGGTCAGCTATGCCACCAGCCCGGCTGCCGAAGTCCACTACTCCAAAGGCAAATACAGCACCCCGCCCACCGGCAACCTCTTCCTCAAAGGCGGCACATTCCGCCAAGTTGAAGGCGCGGCCGTTTTGAAAGGCGCAAAACAGCCCGAGCTGGCGGCCAAACTGGTGAGCTGGCTGCAAAGCGGCGAAGTGCAAAAAGCCCTGCCTGCCGAAATGTGGGTCTATCCGGCTGCCAAAAACACGCCGCTGCCCAAAGTATTCGAGTTTGCCCAAACCCCGCAACACAGCGATTCCCCCAACCGCGCCGACATCAACACCAAACAAAAACAATGGGTGAGCCGTTGGAGCAAAACTGTTTTACGTTAAACCGAAAAACTTAAAAACACATCAAGGCCGTCTGAAAAAACAAATCATTAGTTTTTCAGACGGCCTTGTTTTACAATAACCTTTTAAACAACTTCACACGCACACACAATTATGAATTTCGATCTTCAGGTCCTCTCTTCGTTCTCCGGCTGGGAACAACTTGCCCAAACCGGCATGTCTTTCGGTACCAACCTGCTGGCCGCCTTAGCCATCTTCTTTATCGGCCGCTGGGTCGCCACGCGCGTGGTGACACTGATGAAAGCCGCGTTGACACGCGCCAAAGTCGATAAAACGCTGGTCAGCTTCCTCGGCAACGTCGCCAACATCGGCCTGCTGATCCTCGTCATCATCGCCGCACTGGGCAAACTCGGCATCCCGACCACATCCGTGACCGCCTTGATCGGTGGCGCAGGCTTGGCCGTGGCTTTGTCTTTGAAAGACCAACTGTCCAACTTCGCCGCCGGCGCGCTGATTATCCTGTTCCGCCCGTTTAAAGTCGGCGACTTTATCCGCGTCAACGGCTTTGAAGGCATCGTCCGCGAAATCAAAATGGTGCAGACCTCTTTGAGCACGCCGGACAACGAAGAAGTCGTCCTGCCCAACAGCGTGGTCATGACCAACAGCATCACCAACCGCTCCTCCTTGCCCCTGTGTCGCGCCCAAGTCGTTGTCGGCGTCGACTACGCCTGTGACTTGAAAGCCGCCAAAGCCGCCGTATTAAGAGCGGCAACCGAGCATCCATTATGTGTTCAAACCGAAGAACGACCTGCCGTCGTATACATTACCAACCTTGGCGACAGCGCCATCGAAATCACCCTTTGGGCGTGGACGCAAGAAGAAAACCTCGGCCCGTTCCGATTCGCCCTGAACGAGCAAGTGGTTGAAAACCTGCGTGCCGCCAACATCAACATCCCATTCCCACAATGTGATGTCCACCTCATTCAGCCGAAAGCCTGATTTTAGCTTTCAGGCCGTCTGAAATCCGGCGGGCCAAGCGCCTACCCGGTTTTACCCTTTTCTATTAAGGAGCCGCCATGTCCCATCTGCAAACCATCGCCGAACACCTGACTAGCCGCCGCCAAACCGTTACCTGCGCCGAGTCCTGCACCGGCGGCCTGCTTGCAGGTGCGCTGACCTCCGTTCCCGGCAGCTCGCAGTGGTTTCACCAAAGCTTCGTCACATACAGCAACCAAGCCAAACAAGACCGTCTCGGCGTCATGCCCGACACCTTGCTGAAACACGGCGCGGTCAGCCGCGAGACCGTCTATGAAATGGCACGCGGCGCAAAAGCCGTCGCGCAGGCAGATTACGCCTTGAGTATTTCCGGCATCGCCGGCCCCGGCGGCGGCAGCGCGGCCAAACCGGTCGGCACAGTCTGGTTCGGCCTGGCCACGCCCGAAGGCTCGTTTGAGCAAACCGCGCTATTCACGGGCAATCGCGAAGCAGTAAGGGCGCAAGCCGTCGAATACGCATTGGCTTTCTTGGCGGAACATTTGGTTTGATAGCAAAAACTCAGGCCGTCTGAAATCTGGAAATCAGGTTTCAGACGGCCTTTTTATCTATTCAAACCATCGGCGGATTTATACGCCCAAAAGTTCTTTGCCGAGGAAGCTGCCTTTTTCGACACCCGGCAGGACGAAGAAATAGCCGCCGCCAAACGGGCTGATGTATTCCTCCAGCGGCTCGCCGTTGAGCAGGTTTTGCACGAAGATGAAGCCGTCGGCGAGGTTGGCCTGATAGCAGATGAAAATCAGGCCGACATCGAGCTGGCCGTTGGCGGCGAGGCCGCGCGAGTAGTTGAAGGCGCGGCGGTAGAGCAGGTGTTTTTTCATGAACTCCGGATCGCGCGGATTGGCAAGGCGCATATGGCTGTCTTTGGGCGTGATTTTGCCGTCGGGGTCTTTGGCGAAATCGGCGGTGTCGCCCTCTTTTTTACCGTCCATGGGCGCGCCGCTGTATTTGCGCCGGCCGAAAATATCGGTTTGTTCCTGCATCGGGGTGCGGTCCCAAAATTCGACAAAGTGGCGGATAAGGCGGACGGCCTGATAGCTGCCGTTTTTCGTCCATGCCGGTTCGTCCAAACTATTGGCGGCAACGCCTGTCCACAGGACTTGATCGGCAACTTTGGGATCTTCAACTTTGGGATTGCCGGAGCCGTCGCGGAAACCCAAAAGATTGCGCGCGGCAATGGCGCCGGGTTCGGCTTTAGGCAGCCAACCGTCTATGCTCCAGCGGATGACGGCAAACTGGGCGGTGTTTTTGATGATGTCGCGCAGGGCGGCTTGGCAGGTTTCGGGGGAGAATGCGCAAATTTGCAGGCTGAGGTCGCCGTCGCACCAAGATTTTTGGAGTTTGTCATTGGGGAAGTCGCGCATTTCCTGCAGGTGTTTCGGCTTTTTGTCTTTGAGGCCGAAGCGGTCGTCAAAAAGGCTGCTGCCGACGCCGACGGTAACTGTCAGCCCGTCGGGGCGGAATTGTTTGCCGAGGATGCCGCTGCCCGCAGGCGGGAGCTTGTCGTCGCCGTCTTGGTATTCGCCACCTTGGGTAAGGAATTCGATGCGGGCGGTCAGGGCGCGGAACAGGTTTTCAAGTTGTTTGGCATCTTTGGCGGTAACGTCAAAGGCACACATGATGCCGAAGAGCTGGTGTGGCGTAACGATGCCTGCCTGATGCTCGCCATAACACGGATAGGCCAGCTCGGAATGTTGGTTGTTTTGGGTTTCGGCGGCAGCCTCGCCTTGTTTTTTACCGGCAAAATAACCGGCAACGCCGATAGCGCCGGCGGCAAGGGCAGTTTTGAAAAGGGTTCGTTTTTCGGGTTGTGCCGGTTGTTTGTTTTGGCTCATGGTCTGCTCCTTGGCAGGGAACGGAAAGATTGCAATCGTGTGAAGTAAGGTTGGTTTTCAAGCATATTTTGTGTGGGAGACAATAAGATTCAGACGGCCTTTCAATATCCAAAGGCCGCCTGAAAACGCGTTATCTTATTTCAAACCCAAAATGCCGCGCAGTTTGGCCAAGTCTTCTGCCAAGGCATTAATCGGCGCCTGCAGGGCTTTGCGGTCTTCTTCGCTCAATTTGTCGTACAGCTCGAAACCGTTCGGGGTTTTGTATTTCGCCAAAATGTCTTCAACCTGTTTGAAGTTGGCATCGGTTTTTTCCAACAACGCTTTGTCTTTGGCTTCGATCAGCGGACGGAACAAATCAACGATTTTTTTGGAGCCTTCCACATTAGCTTGGAAGTCGCTCAAGTCGGTATGGCTGTAACGGTCTTCTTCGCCGCTGATTTTGCTGCCGGCCACTTCTTCAATCAGTTCGGACGCGCCGCCGACCACCTTACCCGGAGGAAACGCCAATGCGTCGATTTCTTTTTGCAGTGCTTCGACATCGGTCATCAGTTTGGCTGCAATTTCCTTCACGCCGGATACGTCTTTTTCTACCCAAAGGGCGTGTTCGATACGGTGGAAGCCGGTAAATCCGGCATCTTTCGCACCGTCTTTGAAGTCGTCTTCACGCGCATCGATGACGGGGTCGAGTTCGCTGAAAAGCTCGGCAATCGGTTCGATACGTTCGTAATGGACGCGGGTGGCGGCAAACAGGGATTTGGCCTTTTCAATGTCGCCGGCTTTAACGGCTTCGGTAAAGGTTTTGGTTTTCGCCACCAGCTCTTTAACCTCGCCTTGAACGTAAGCTTTATAGTCGGCGAGCGGTTGAGACAGTTTTTCCAAATCCGCTTCGTTGGCAGTGTCTTTGAAGCCGCTGTCGGTAACAATCAGCTTACCGCGCGGATTGGTCAACAGGCCGCAAGTCATTTCATATTCGCCCGGCAGCAGGGTAACGGTCATTTTGTCGGATAAACCCGGGGCGATGTTTTCACGCTCGTCCACCACCATCACGCCTTTCAGGATTTCCCATTCCAGCTTGCGGCCGCTGTCGTTTTTGATGTTGAACACGACTTGGCCGCTGGGGACGGTCAATTCCATCGGTTCGCAGGCAGTATCGTTCACGCCGATATTGACCGAACCGTCGGCATTAGCGGCAGCGGATGCGCCTGAAGCGGCAGGCGCGGCTTTTTCGGCTTCAGGCGGCTGACACGCGGTCAAACCCAGAGCCAACATTACGGACAAAGCAGTTAGATTGAATTTTTTCATTTTACTTCCTTTTTATTTAGTTAACGTTTTTGCCGGCGCACTGCCGCGCAAAAACCAAATCATGACGGGAACCAGATACAGCAGCCAAATCAGGACTTCGCCTTCGGTCGGGTGGTCGGTATAGCCGAAGAAACCGCCGAGCAGCACGCCTAAAGGGCTGTCTTCATGCAAATATTTCGATGTGTCGAAAGCGATGTCCTGCATCACATTCCATACGCCGGCCTCATGCAGCGCGCGAAACGAACCGGCCAGCAGACCGGCCGCCACCACAATCAGAAACGCGCCCGTCCAACGGAAAAACTTCGCCAAGTTCAGGCGCATACCGCCCTGATAAATCAGCGTACCGATGACAACCGCCACCAACAGCCCCAATACCGCGCCTATCGGCATAGACCACGTCGGGCTTTGCTGGAACACGGCCAGCAGGAAAAACACGCTCTCCAAACCTTCGCGCGCCACAGCCAAAAACGCCATGCCGACCAAGGCCCAACCCTGGCCGCTGCCGCGGTTCAAGGCCGACTGAACAGAATCCTGAAGATGCTGTTTCATCGAACGCGCGGCCTTCTTCATCCACAAAATCATGTACGTCAGCATCGCCACAGCCACCAGGCCGATGGCGCCGACCACCAATTCCTGTTCTTTTTGCGGAATCTCGCCGGTAGCGGAATGAATGCCGTAACCAATACCCAAACACATGACCGAAGCCAAAAACACGCCCAGCCAAACCTTCGGCATCAGCTCGCTGTGTCCCGACTGTTTCAAAAAACTGGCAACAATACCGACGATCAGGGCGGCTTCGATGCCCTCGCGCAGCATAATCAATAAAGCAATCAGCATAAAAAAACTCTAAAGTGAAACATTCATTTATTAACGCATTTATAACGCTTTATGCTTAATAACGCAAATTATTTTTATTTTTTAATAACCTCATATTTATTAAGATTTTTTAAAATAGAATAACGGACGTAATCAATAAAAACTAAAAGGCCGTCTGAATAAGGCCGTCTGAATTTTATTTTTTCAGACGGCCTTAATTTATCTAAGCAATTGTAAATAAATAATAAAAAAGTTCCATAGTATAAATTTCCCTATCAGTGATATTTTCAGAATTTATCAAATTTAAAAGGTTGATTTACAACAAAAATTAAAACCGCCTTATCTTTTATAGTTGGCATATTGCTGGTGCAATCAGCAATCCATGACATAACAAACGCATAACAAAGGAACCCTCCTATGCCACGTTTAAAACTCCACCAAATCGCTTTGGCTTTGGCCGTTTCTGCCGCGCTGACCGCCTGCGGCGAGAAAACGGCTCAAACAACCGAAACCCCTCAAGCAGCTTCTGCCGCGAGCGGTGCCGATGCTGCCGCAAGCACCGCCGCTGTTTCGGCCCCTCAAAATTCTGCCGATGTTTCTGCCGAAGACAAAGCCCTGTTGTAACGCGCGCAAGCTACGTTCAAACCTTTGCCTGACTTAGCCGAAATGCAAAAAGTTCGTCCGTTTACCGAAGAACAGGTCAAACTCGGCCAACAACTTTGGTACGAAAACCGCCTGTCCAAAGGCAACACCGTCAGCTGTAACTCTTGCCACAACTTGGCAACTGCCGGCGTAGACAACATGCCGACCAGCGCGGGTCACAAAAGCCAATTCGGTGGCCGTAACTCCCCAACTGCTCTGAATGCCGCCTTGTTGGGCAGCCAATTCTGGGACGGCCGTGCCGCCGATGTGGAAGAACAAGCCGGCGGCCCATTGCTCAACCCTGTTGAAATGGCCAACGCTACCGAAGCCGATGCCGCCGCCAAAATCGCCGGTATCCCTGAATACCAAGAAAAATTCAAAGCCGCATTCCCTGAAGACGGCGCGGTTTCCTTCAAAAACATCACCACCGCATTGGGCGCGTTTGAACGTACCCTGCTGACTCCGACCCGTTGGGACGACTACCTGAAAGGCAACGTATCTGCCCTGAGCGAACAAGAACGCAAAGGCGTACGCGCATTTATGGACAACGGCTGTATCGCTTGTCACAACGGCGTCAACTTGGGCGGTGCCATGTTCCAAAAATTCGGTTTGGTGGATGGTCCTTACTGGAAACACATCGACGATCCTAAACACGACAAAGGCCGTGCGGACGTAACCAAAAAAGCCGAAGACGAATTCTTCTTCCGCGTTCCCGGCTTGAGAAATGTTGAGCGCACCTATCCATACTTCCACAACGGCAGCGTTTGGGAACTGGATAAAGCCGTCAACATCATGGCAAAAGCCCAATTGGGTAAAACTCTGGCTCCGGAAGACACTGAAAACATCGTTGCCTTCTTGAAAGCCCTCTCCGGCAATGTTCCGGAGTCTGCCCGAACCATGCCTGAGCTGCCTGTCTCCCACGATGTCAAATCCCAACCTGACAACAAATAAGGTTTAGCGCAAAACAAAGGCCGTCTGAAAATCCGTTTCAGACGGCCTTTTTGTTGCCGGCCATATGGGCGCCTTTGTTTCACGATTCCACACAATATGGTAATCTTGAGCCGATTTTCACCATACATCCGAAAGGAACATCATGAGCCTGATTATTGAAGACTTGCAAGAAGGCCACGGCAAAGAAGCCGTCAAAGGCAAAGAAATCACCGTACATTACACCGGCTGGTTGGAAGACGGTACCAAATTCGACTCCAGCCTCGACCGCCGTCAACCGCTGACCATCACTCTGGGCGTCGGCCAAGTGATTAAAGGTTGGGACGAAGGCTTCGGCGGCATGAAAGAAGGCGGCAAACGCAAGCTGACCATTCCTTCCGAAATGGGCTACGGCGCACACGGTGCCGGCGGCGTGATTCCTCCGCACGCGATCTTGATTTTTGAAGTCGAGCTGCTGAAAGTGTACGAATAAGCATTTGACGCTTCCAAAGGCCGAGGCCGTCTGAAACCCGAAGTTTGGTTTTTCAGACGGCCTGTTTTTATCAAGATTCGGTATAATGCCTGTTTTACAAACAAACCATTTCCCAAGGAACCCTCATGCTTTTACCCGAACAAGTCAAAACCCTGATTGAAGGCGTTACCCCTTGCGAACACGTCGAAGTCGAAGGCGACGGCCATCACTTCTTCGCCGTAATCGTTTCCTCTTCCTTTGAAGGCAAAGCCCGCCTCGCCCGCCACCGCCTGATTAAAGACGGCCTCAAGCCGCAACTCGAAAGCAACGAATTGCACGCGCTGTCGATTTCCGTTGCCGCCACTCCAGCCGAATGGGCTGCCAAACAGGCTTAATTTGGAATCAAACAAAAGGCCGTCTGAAAAGTTTTCAGACGGCCTTTTTCATACATACTGAAATTGAAGAATATTTAGTGTATTACAACCAAAAACGAATTAAACTTGGTTTAAAAGGATTGAGCCCAGTGCAATACCGAGCTCAATATTTAAGTTAACTAACCTGTCCAACTTTTGGGGGGCAGATCAAAGTGCGGTCAGTTTTTGAGAGCTTTTAAAACGCTTTAAAAATTGACCGTACTTTATATAGATGTTTTAAATTATATATCCATTAACTCATAAGAAACATTTCCTGTTTCTAGCAACTCAACAAATACTCTTTTAATAAAATCAAAATCTGTTATAACTTCACTTGCTGGAAAAGGTTCTCCCATAAAATCAACCAATCTTGGAACTCCAGTAAAATCGGACTTAGACCTAATCAAAAACTCCCCGTTATCCCCGTATTCAAGTAGAGTAAATAAATATCTCTCACCATCTGATTCCATCCTTAATTCAGATAAGCCTACTTCTGGTTCAGGTATAACTTCTAATCTAACGTCAGATCTATGATTCTTTGTGCTGTTAAGCATAGATAATATTTTATCTTTACCAATCTTAGATGCCATATCCCTATCTGCCAAAGTTATCCATTCACCCTCTTCTGATTTATATGCACATGAAAAAAATAATAAGCTATTTTCCATTCTTATTTTCCTTTATTGATGTTTGCCCTTGAATCCAAGTATAAGTTTTCAGTTTGTTCTTATCATCAACAGCATGAACAGTGGCCGATTTTAATCCTGCTTTTTCTGCTGCTGATGCAATGTCTTGACGACAATGCGTACATACATCACGCCCTTGGACATGGATCACCATATTTTTTCCTTTAGTCACACCTTTTTCATAAGCTTGTTGAATTGCACCTATTTCAGCATGCGCATCTCGCATATTAGCATTTGGATAAGGTGAACCGTTCTTTTGAGGTTTTTTATTTGCCACATTCTCTGCAATTAAAGTCAATTTATTAGGGTCTGAAAATCTATCCCCTTAAACAGCGCAGGCAATCGATATAAACGCCAAACCGCATTCGACAACACGCAATCGCTGTGTAAACCTTACCGGCACAACCGCCAAACTAGCCCTGCCGTTTCGGGAAAAACTGCACCACGTTCTCCCCTTGCGGCAACATCAATTTCTTCACGGCATGGCCGTACACGGTTTCAAGCGTGATGTTCAGACGGCCTTCTTTTTCAAAAATCTTATCCACACATTCCTTGGCCGCTTGCGGATTGCTGAACTTCAACGCATTCCACAATCCCAAGGTTTCCATGTCCTGCCAAAACGTCCCAGCTTTTTTATAGCTCAACTCAAGCTTGGCCGTGTCGGTTACCGGATCGTAAAAGCCGTTGTCAGCCAGCATATCGCCCAAGTCGTGCATATCAATCAGCGTGGGCGCTTCGCATTCGATGCCTTCATGGTTCAGACGGCCTGTCAGCTCGCTCAGGCTGTCGCGGCCAAAGTGGGTAAAAAACAATAATCCGTCGGTTTTCAAAGCGGCGGCCCAGTTTTTCAAAACCGGCAAAATATCGTCGGCGCGGCTGAGGCTGAGGTTGGCCCACAACATATCGGCGGATGCTTCAGGTAATGGCGCGGTCAGGGCTTGGCAATGCTGCGGGATGGTTTTGCCGGTCAGCTTCTGCCAGAAACCGCCTTTGCGCGCGGCGGCGGCGGTTTTCAAAAAGTCGGCATTCGGATCGTATTCTTCAAACACGGCGTCGGGATAACGCGCGGCCAGCAGGCTGCGGCTGATATCGGCATCGGCACCAATCAGCATGATGCGTTTGGGTGCATTGCGGACCAGCTGCAGGCGCTCGTCGGTGTCTTGGGCGAGATGGCGGTGAATCTGCCAGCGTTTGTCTTGTTCGGTCATGGTGGGTCGTGTCAGCGGGCTTTGCCCGACAATATTCTGTTTTTATGGTTGATGTTTGTTTCAGACGACCTTTTCGACAAAATTGCGGTAGGTTTCGGCAAATTCGTCGGCATGGCTTAGAAAGGGCGCGTGTGCGGCTTTGTCGATAAGGACCAGCTCGCTGTTGCTCAAATGGCGGTGTAAATATTCGCCCATGCGCGGCGGCGTAATGGCGTCTTTCTGTCCAAACACCAGCAGTGACGGCGTTTGAATCAGCGGCAACAACGGACGCGCGTCAGCATGGTTGACCGCTTCAAGCGCGGCCTGTAAGGCGGAAGGCGTGCCGCAGCGCGCCAAATCGGGCAGCACCCGGTTTAAGATTTCGCCGGAATGGGGTGTGTGCAGCAGTTGCAGTTGTAGAAACTGTTTAATATGTTTGGCATAATCCTGCTGGAATGCGCCGACCATCTTGCCCAAGGCAGGTTGCGCCAAGCCTTCGGGATAATCCATGTCGGCAGTCAATCGGGCAAAACTTGCCGTCAGGCAGAGCGATTGGATTTTGTCGGGATAAAGCGCGGTCAGATACAGGGCAACCAGTCCGCCCAGCGACCAGCCGAGAATGTGTGCCGGCGTGTCGATTTGTCCGGCGAAGGTTTCGGCAACGGCGGCAATATCAAACGGCTCGGTAAAAGGCGCATCGCCGTGTCCGGGCAAATCAAGCGCGCGGACGTCCCAACCGGCAGGCAGGCGCGGTATCAAATCGTCGAATACATGGCGGTTCGCCGCCCAACCGTGTATCAGATAAACTTTTTTGGCGGAGTGTGGCATGAATGTTCTTTCTTGGTGGCGCAATTTGAAACGGCTCAATGCGCGACGTTGCGTATTATGCCACGATTCCGTTTCAGACGGCCTTTGCCGAGGCTGCGCAAACGATTTGACGGAATATTTTATCGACGCGGCACAAAGCTGCCCTTTGTGTTTCCGCCCTGTCGCGGGCGGGGCGGTGTGCGGCGGTTGTCAGAAAAAGCCGCCTGCATTTGATAGAATGTGGGCCTCGCTGTATTACGAACCGCCCGTCAGCAGCATGATACGCGAGCTGAAACACTTGGCCGATTTGGGCATGAGCCGTCCGTTGGCGGATTTAATGTGCCAAAACGCACCGGACTGGCTGACGATGGAACACTTCGATTTTGTCCTGCCCATGCCTTTGAGCAAAGAGCGGCGGCTCAAGCGCGGATTCAACCAAAGCGAGGCGTTGACGGATATTTTGGCAAAACGCTACGGCTGGACGCTGCTGCCGCGCCACGCGGTTTTCAGACGGCATAGCGAGCCGCAAAGTACGCTGAAAAGCGACGAACGTCGGCGAAATATCAAGAATGCATTTAAAATCAAAGCCGAATTGCCGAAGGCGTGTAATATTCTGTTAATTGATGATGTCTTTACTACCGGCTCGACTTTGGACGAATTGGCGAAAACGCTGAAAAAATCAGGCGCAGGCCGGATTTGTTGTTGGTCTTTGGCGCGGCCGCCAATGAAAAAATAGCTTAAAGTTTTTGACACCCATGGAACATTTCGGCATTATGCCACTCTATAAGTGATTGATTTATATGTTTACCATAGTTTTGTACCAACCCGAAATCCCGCCCAATACGGGCAATATCATCCGCCTGTGCGCCAATACCGGTGCCGATTTGCACTTGGTCAAGCCGCTTGGGTTTCCGCTGGATTCGTCCAAAATGAAACGCGCAGGTTTGGATTATCACGAGTTTGCCAAACTGACGGTACATGAGAATTTCGAAGACTGCCTCAAGGCCCTTGAAGGCCGCCGTATTTTCGCGCTGACCACCAAAGGCTCTACCCGCCCAGACGAAGTTTCCTTCCGCGAAGGCGACGTGTTGTTGTTTGGTCCCGAAACACGCGGCCTGCCTGCCGAAATTCTCGACAGCCTGCCTGCCGGACAAAAAATCCGCCTGCCGATGATGCCCGGCAGCAGGAGCATGAATCTTTCCAATACTGTCGCTGTGATTTTATTTGAAGCATGGCGGCAAAACGGTTTTGCCGGCGGCGTATAGCAGGCCGTCTGAAACCGCTGCGTTATCAACTCAAGAACGGAACCCGTTTTGACTTTTACCAAAAAAACCCTCCTTTCCTTAGCCGCCGCCACCATCGGCGTCCTTTCCATCAATGCCGCCGTTGCCGACAGCGTGGTCCGAGTCGAAAAACTGCATCCTTCTGCCAACCGCAGTTATAAAGTTGCCGGCAAACGCTACACGCCGCTGACCCAAGTTTCCTCTTTCAGCCAAACCGGCAAAGCCTCATGGTACGGCAACCAGTTCCACGGCCGTAAAACTTCCAGCGGCGAGCGTTACAATATGAACGCCCTCTCCGCCGCCCACAAAACCCTCCCTATTCCCAGCTACGCACGCGTGACCAATATGCAAAACGGCAAAAGCGTCATCGTCCGTGTCAACGACCGCGGCCCTTTCCACGGCAAC
Source organism: Neisseria sp. P0004.S004 (assembly GCF_051963335.1). Taxonomy (NCBI): domain Bacteria; kingdom Pseudomonadati; phylum Pseudomonadota; class Betaproteobacteria; order Neisseriales; family Neisseriaceae; genus Neisseria; species Neisseria sp. P0004.S004. The sequence continues at coordinate 117,103 of NZ_JBQCUK010000007.1, read as the reverse complement.
CGCGTCATCGATGTTTCCCGCGCCGCCGCCCAACAATTGGGTTTCATCAACCAAGGCACGGCCAACGTCAAAGTTGAGCAAATCATCCCCGGCCAAACCGCCGCTCAAACCATTATTTCCCCAAACAACAAAGAATTTTTTGTTGATTTGAAATCCTTCGGTACCCAACGCGAAGCGCAGGCTTATCTGAACCAAGCCGCACAAAGCCTGCCGTCAGACAGCAAAGTCATGCTGGAAAAACGCAACTACGAATACGTTGTCAAAATGGGTCCGTTCAGCAGCCAAGAACGTGCCGCCGAAGCAGGCGAACGCGTCCGTCATCTGAATCTGGTGTCCGCCATCTGATTTCGTCCGCGTTAACGCTGAAGTTTGATACAATACAAGGCCGTCTGAAACCCGATTGCAAGGTTTCAGACGGCCTTTTTTAATCACAGGGGAACACCATGATCAGCAGGCTCACAGGCAAATTGATTGAGAAAAATCCGCCGCAGGTCGTTATCGACATCAACGGCGTCGGTTATGAAGCCGACGTTTCCATGCAGACTTTCTACAACCTGCCCCCCGTTGGCGAAACCGTCCATCTCTACACCCAGCTTGTTGTTCGCGAAGACGCGCATTTGCTGTTTGGTTTCGCCTCGGCCGAGGAACGCGCCACCTTCCGCCAACTGGTCAAAGTCAGCGGCATCGGTGCCAAAACCGCATTGGGTATCTTGTCGGCCATGAATGCCGACGAGCTGGCGCAAGCCATCGCCGAAGAAGACGTCAAACGCCTCTCCTCCGCCCCCGGCATCGGCAAGAAAACCGCCGAACGCATGGTGTTGGAACTGCGCGGCAAACTCGTGTCCCATACCGTTTCAAACGGCCTGTTTGCCCCTGATGCCGTTGCCGACGAAAGCCAAGACATCATCAACACCCTGCTTGCCCTCGGCTACAACGAGCGCGAAGCCAAAGCCGCCACCAAAGGCATTCCCAAAGGCACGGAAGTCGGCGAAGGCGTGCGCCTGGCCTTAAAAAACCTGCTCAAATAAGGCCGTCTGAAACATGAAGGCATTGGCCCTGAGCATCGCATTCTTTCTAAGCGCGTGCGTTTATACCGAGACTCCGTACGGGCGCACCGCCGTCTTGGACCTGCCCGTCCACTCGCAAACTACCGTCAACAAAACCGTGACCATCAACGCCCCGCCCGGGACGACCGTCATCTATCAAGACAGCGAACCCGTCCGCAATTACCCGGCCTATCCCGTTTATCCCCGCCGAATTTATCGTTATCGATAAACAACGCTGACCGTTTGAAACCATATATTCAGACGGCCTGTTGAGAGACCAACCATGAAATACATCCTTCCCCTGCTTTTACTCCTGAGCGCCTGCACACCGGATGCCAAGACCACCACGGATGCCGCATCCGCCCCCAAAACACACGGCTTTGCACACCGCCTGACCGAAGGCGAAAAACTGCTGACCCAAGCCCTCATCAAACAAGACCTCGCCGCCTACTTCAAACACGAAACCGGCGGCGCATTTGCCGAACAAGCCCCCTTATTCTCGGCCCAGCAACTTGCCGAACAGAAAAACATCCCCCAAAACGATGCCATCGGCGTTTATGGCAAAATCATCAAAACCCAAGGCCGCACCGCCTGGCTGCAAACCGACAAGCAAACCCTCAAACTCGATTTGGCCGAACCGCTGCAAGAAGCGCAAGGCGAAGTTACCCTCGTCTGCCAACATGAAAACACCGCATTCCAAGACTGCCAAACAGAAGAAAACTTCGCCCGACGCTTTACCGAACAAATCTTCTCGGCGGTCGAGTCCGGACGCGTATCCGCCCAAACATACGCACCGGCCGAAGAAATCATGGCCGGCCGCCTCATCCCGTTTTTGAGTGCCGCCAGCGACTTTACCGGCAACTTCAAAGCCTGCGCCACCACCATGACCGAATACTGCACCAGCCGCCTGGCACGCGAAATGCCCGAATCCGCAGTCCGCAAAAAAGCACAGGAGTTGGGTTTGACCGAAATAGCATTTAAAAAGAAAAAATAAATATTTAGGCCGTCTGAACCCTATGGCGGCTGTGTTATAATCCGCACCTCATACAGGTCGGACAGACAGTCGCCGCGTATCGCGTAAGGCATACGGGGAGGAAAGTCCGGGCTCCACAGAGCAGAATGCCGGCTAACGGCCGGGCGCGGCAACGCGACGGAAAGTGGAACAGAAAGCAATACCGCCGATGATTGCCTTCGGGCAAAACAGGTAAGGGTGAAAAGGTGCGGTAAGAGCGCACCGTGCATTTGGTAACAAAGCGCAGCAGGCTAAACCCCATTCGGAGCAAGACCAAACAGAACGCGATGACGCTGCTCGCCGAGCGTTCGGGTAGGTTGCTTGAGCACACCAGCAATGATGTGCCTAGAGGAATGACTGTCCGCGACAGAACCCGGCTTACCGTCCGAGCTGTATGTCCCCATACCGCGGCAGGTTTTTAAAACCTGCCGCATTTTTATCGAAATAAAAAGGCCGTCTGAAACCTGAATCTTGGTTTCAGACGGCCTTTTTTAAAACCGCTGTTTATGGGCGGTATTCCGGTTTCATGCCGTTGGGCAAAAGCTGCCATACATAGCCGGTGGTTTTCATTTTGCCGGCCACTTCGCCTGCTTCATCACCATAACCCCAGAAATAATCCACACGGACCGCGCCTTTGATCGCGCTGCCGGTGTCTTGCGCCATAATCAAGCGGTTGAGGGCTTTTTTGGTGATCGGGTGGGCAGTGGCGACAAACAGTGGTGCGCCAAGCGTGATGTAGTGGCGGTCGATGGCACCGGCGTATTCGCCCATCAACGGCGTACCCAATGCGCCCACCGGGCCTGAATCACTGCTGCCGGTCAGCTCGCGGAAGAAGACGTAGCTTGGGTTTTGTCCCAAAACTTCGGCAAGGCGGCCGGGGTTTTGCTTCATATAGGCCTTGATGCCCTGCATACTGGTCTGACCCAGCGGCAGATAGCCTTTGTCCGCCATATAGCGGCCGATGGAAACATACGGATGTTCGTTTTTATCGGCAAATCCGACACGGATGTATTTGCCGGACGGCGTTTTCAGACGGCCTGAACCTTGAATGTGCATAAAGAAAAGTTCGACCGGATCATCTGCGTAACCCAAAATCGGCGCTTTGCCGTTAAGCGCGCCGCCGTTGATTTGGCTGCGGGTGTAGTAAGGAACGAAACGGCTGCCTTCAAAACGGCCTTTCAGCGCGGTGCTGCGTGCTGTAATCGGGAATCTGGACAAGTCGGCCGTGTATGCGCCGCTGTTGTCGATGACGCCGCTGTTTGGGCCGGTTTGGCGGATGCGGACGGTGGCTTTGCTGCCCCTCAAGTTTGCAGCCAGCGGAACGGAAACAAAATCGTTCGGAATGCCGTAAATAGGGAAACGGGATTGGCTCGTGGATTTGTCGTCGCCGCGCAGGACCGGTTCGTAATAGCCGGTAATGGTGCCGGCAGGATTGCCGCCGTTATCGACGCGCCATGCGGTGAAATAGCGCTCGAAAAAGTGCTTGGCTTGGAAATGGTGCACCGGTGTTTGCATGGCCTGGATACAAACGTCCTGCCAGCCTTGGCGGTTTTTAAGTTTTTCACAGCCTAAACGGAAAGATTGCAGGCTTTTGGTAAAGTGTTGGAGGTCCCAGTGCGGCAATTCGTTGTAGGAAACTACGGTGTAGTTTGCTCCTCCCCCGCTCACTGTCGTACCGACGGGATCGGGCGTACCGGTGGGGCGGTCAGGGCCTTTGATAACGCTGGTGTCGGTTTCGGGGAGGTTTTTAATGCTTTTGCTCGGACAGGCGGCAAGAATGGCCGCGGCAATGCTGACGAGCGTAATGCGGTACAAATGTTTTTTCATGAAATCAATAGCGTGTCGAAAGGCCGTCTGAAAGCGATTTTTCAGACGGCCTATGTTGGAAAGTGCTGATTTTACATAAACATAAAATACACTAAGTTATTTTATTGAACATATATCGTACTTTATCTATCCGACTATTTGGACGACGGGGCTGGCAAACAGGTTCACCGGTAGTAACATGGTACCCTTTTAACTCTGTTAAACAAACACTACGTCCATTTGTAAAGAAAGTTAAATCACTACGATATTCTTGAATACACCGAGCAGGGATTTCTCCACTAAGAATGACCTCATTATTTTTCAATTGAGTGTCTACGATGTTCGCACAATATTTAGGAGCATCGTTGTATGCTCGTGAAAGATATTCCTGTGGCGCATAAATTTTAAAACTAAGATATGGCTCTAACAATTCTGTTCCAGCTTTTTTTAAGACTTGTTCCAATACAATAGGAGCAAGCATCCGAAAATCTGCTGGGGTACTAACAGGGCTATAGTATAAGCCATACTTAAAACAGATTTTACAATCCGTCACATTCCAACCATATAATCCTTGTTCGCAACCATAGCGTATCCCTTCCATAACTGCATTTTGAAATGATTGATTTAAGTATCCAAGAGAAACCGAGCTCTCATACTGCATTCCACTTCCCAACGGAAGCGGTGATACAGATAAACCAATGGAAGCCCAGAAAGGATTTGGCGGCACTTCGATGTGAATGGTATATTCTGCATTTTTTAACGGTCTCTCCATATAAATGACTGTAGGCTCTTTTAGTTCTATCTCCACATGATACTTTTCTTGCAACAGTGCACTAATCACTTCCATTTGTACTTTCCCTAAGAAAGAAAGTATGATTTCATGTGTCGCAGAATCCACATAATATCGCAGAAGCGGGTCACTGTCGGAGATTTCTAAAAGTGCATCAAGTAACATTTCCCTTTGTTGAGGTTTGCTCGGTTCAACAGTCGTTTGCAGCAGAGGGAGGGGATTTTCAATTCTCTCTCTCTGTGGCAATAGCTTTGTATCTCCAAGAACACTATTTAACTTCAAAAACTCATTCTGCAAAATAACAATTTCCCCGGAATAAGCCTTATCGATTTTACATAATTCACCATTTATTGAAGTATACATTTCTGTAATTTTTATTTTTTCCTTTTCCGATATTCTAACCGAATCTCGCAAATGCAGTACGCCACTATAAAGACGTATATATGCAAGACGCTGTCTTTTTTCCGAATACTCAATTTTGAAAACTTTTCCGCAAAGTTCAGACTGACCTCGATGTGTTGATGAATAAAATTTATTCGTAATCACTTCTATAAGGTTATCAATCCCTATATTGTTTTTTGCACTTCCGTGATAAACAGGGAACAGGGAACAATTATGAAATCTTATGCTTTCCTCTTGTTCGAGTTCTAATGCTTCCAATAATTTCCCAGACGTATATTTCTCCAAAAGGTAATCATTTCCTTCTATTACCATATCCCATTGTTCAGATTCGGTAAAGTTCATTACACGCATATTAGGATGCAGTTCTACCTTCTGTTTGATTACAATTTCGGCAGAAAGTTTCTCTTTAATATCCTGATAAACCGTTGATAAATCAATTCCATTTTGGTCAATCTTATTGATAAAAAAGATTGTGGGAATCCCCATTTTCCTAAGTGCATGAAATAATATACGAGTTTGTGCTTGTACGCCATCTTTTGCAGAAATCAGTAGAATTGCCCCATCTAAAACTGATAATGAACGATATACTTCTGCTAAGAAATCCATATGTCCTGGCGTGTCTATGATGTTCACCTTCGTATTTTCCCACTGAAAAGAGGTTATTCCTGTCTGAATTGTAATTCTTCTCTGACGTTCTAAAAGCGTATTATCCGTCCTCGTTGTACCTTTGTCCACGCTTCCTAATTCTGTAATCGCTCCACTGTTATATAATAAGCTTTCTGTTAAGGTAGTTTTTCCTGCATCAACATGAGCTAAAACTCCAATATTAATAATTTTCATGTGATTTTCCTCCATTCAAAAACCCAAAAGGGCATAAAAATCCCAGTGATAAATACTTTTATCACTGGGATTTTTATGCATAACCATAGGTATACAAAGCATACAGATATTCTCTGGATACTTTAGAATCACATGATAAAGGTATTCTTAAACTGGGTACAAAAAACTAAGCCCTCCTAAAAAAGGACATCTAATTATTTGTTCCCGCTATCAAATTGACAGTTTATTTAAGAATACCTTGCCGCATATTTATTAACTCCTTTTAAATAGTCACTTAAATAATAGCACGTAAGAGCATATTTGTAAAGGAATCTCCAATTTTTTATCAAAAAAAGCGATTTATCGGCGCGGCGGCAATTTGACGACAACCGTATCGGCCAGCATATCGTAGAGCGTGCGGCGGTCGCGTTTGACGGAAAAGAGCATGATGAAGTTGATGAAGGCTATAAGCAGAGAAATCAGGTTTCCACCCGTGTCACTTATTGCCAACGATACAATAGTTACCACAACACCAACAGCAAGCGCCCAGACAACTTCGCGGATTAAAACCGTTCCTTCAAAGCCCGGATTGCTTCCGTCATTTTTTAACACCCGGATGCCCATAATTTTTTTACCTAAAGACTGACCGTCCCGGCTCATGTAATACAGTTGGAAGATACCGAAAACCAAATAGACAGCCAAAGAAATAAAAAATGTTATGGCAAAATATTCAGGGGTATTAAAAAGAGAAGATTCCGAAACTAATTTTTTGCTTTCATCTAAAGTAAAAACTACCATCACAATAAATGGCAACCATATCAAAAAAGTAAACAGATTATTCAACAAATATGCCGCAACCCTCGCCCCCGGCGAAGCAATATGGACATCTACTATTTCTGTTTGGGGCAAATCCGACAAATTGATTTTGCTCATTTAATCTTCCTCTGTACCATTAATGAAATGCAATTTCATTGCCATCTTAACCTATTTTCCTATCATTCTAAAAATTTTCGATAAAAACCTTTACATTTTCCGCAGACGGCGTTAAAACGTTTGTTTTCCCCTTTTTTATAGTGGGTTAACAAAAATCTGAACAAAGCGGCAGGCGATGCCGTTCCGATTTTTGTTAATGCACTATAAACTTATCCGGATTTTCTTTGTAAGGAGTAACACATGAAAGTAGGTTTTGTCGGCTGGCGCGGTATGGTCGGCTCTGTTTTGATGCAGCGTATGAAAGAAGAAAACGACTTCGCCCATATTCCCGAAGCGTTTTTCTTTACCACTTCCAACGTCGGCGGTGCTGCCCCTGATTTCGGTCAGGCGGCCAAAACATTGTTGGATGCCAACGATGTTGCCAAATTGGCAAAAATGGACATCATCGTTACCTGTCAGGGCGGCGATTACACCAAATCCGTGTTCCAACCCCTGCGCGACAGCGGCTGGAACGGATACTGGGTTGACGCGGCTTCTTCCCTGCGCATGAAAGACGACGCGATTATCGTCCTCGACCCGGTCAACCGCAACGTCATCGACAACGGCCTCAAAAACGGCGTGAAAAACTACATCGGCGGCAACTGCACCGTTTCCCTGATGCTGATGGCTTTGGGCGGCCTGTTCCAAAACGATTTGGTCGAATGGGCAACCAGCATGACCTACCAAGCCGCTTCCGGCGCGGGTGCGAAAAACATGCGCGAACTCATCAGCGGCATGGGCGCGATTCACGCCCAAGTGGCAGACGAGCTTGCCGACCCTTCCAGCGCGATCCTCGACATCGACCGCAAAGTGTCCGATTTCCTGCGCAGCGAAGACTATCCGAAAGCCAACTTCGGCGTACCGCTCGCCGGCAGCCTGATTCCTTGGATTGACGTGGATTTGGGTAATGGCCAGTCCAAAGAAGAATGGAAGGGCGGCGTGGAAACCAACAAAATCCTCGGCCGCAGCGACAATCCGACCGTAATCGACGGCTTGTGCGTGCGCATCGGTTCTATGCGCTGCCACAGCCAAGCCATTACCCTGAAGCTGAAAAAAGACCTGCCTGTTTCTGAAATCGAAGCGATTTTGGCAGGCGCGAACGACTGGGTGAAAGTCATCCCCAACGAAAAAGAAGCCAGCATCCACGAGCTGACGCCCGCCAAAGTAACCGGCACGCTGTCTGTTCCCGTCGGCCGTATCCGCAAACTGGAAATGGGCGGCGAATACATCAGCGCGTTCACTGTCGGCGACCAACTCTTGTGGGGCGCTGCCGAGCCGTTGCGCCGCGTATTGCGCATTATCTTGGGCAGCCTGTAATTTAGGTTGCCATGAAAAAAGCAACGGTTTGGGCCGTTGCTTTTTTGGATAATAACAAGGCCGTCTGAACCTTTCAGACGGCCTTTTTCCTATTCTTTCTTACCGGCCAAACCGATTTCTTTGGTGGAATCGCCAACTTTGATTTGCGCCTTACCGGCAATTTCTTCAGCCTGCGGGCCGAAGAGTTTCAAATCGTAACGGCCGTTTTCAATACCGTTCAAACTGGTTTTACCGCTGATGGCGGCTTTGCCGTTGTTATTGGCAATGCTTGCGGCAAGCAGGTCGACATTATTGTGGGAAGCCATGCTGCTGATGTTGCCGTAACCTTGTTTTTTATCGAAATCGACGGTGTATTTCAGACGGCCGCTGCGGTCGTCGCCATTAAACGCGATGCCCGAATACTGATAGCTGCCTTGTTTGGGCAAATTGCGATACGCAGTTTCATCGCCTTGTACCTCGCCGACAGTGAATGTGTATGTATCGAGGTTTTGCAGCTTGCCTGTGTCATCGGCTTTTTGTTTGGCGTAACGCGCGGCAACAGTGGAATAATTTTGTTTATACACTTGGAAGTCGCCGGTTTCCAAAGTGATGACTTGGCCGTTTACCTTGATTTTTTGGGCGTAGTCGTAAGAGGATACTTTATCGGTTTTCAAAAAGCCGGTATCGAGTTTGCCGCCTTTTTGCAGGGTTTGCGTTTTACCGTTGGCCGTCAGATCCAACATACCGTTTTCAGGGACGGATTCGTTCAATTCAACGGATAACACGCCCTTCGGATGCGGATTGAGCGGCTCGGTAACGGCATTTGACAAGCCGCTTGTTGCGCCGCCGCAGGCAGCCAACATCAAAGACAGGGAAGCCGTCAAAGCAGAAATGCGGAGGGTTCTCATCATTTTTTCCTTTCCTTTTTTATTTGATATGATATTTATCATATACCTAAAAAAATGAACAATAAATGATTTTTGTCAAAATTAAGCATTAAGAATATTGATTTTATAAATATTGAAACATTTTTAGAATATCGGGCATTCAGTTCATCCAGCCTCCCTTCCGCTATAATCATTTTATTTTGCAAACGGATTTCATCATGCCGAAAATCACCCTCATCGCCGCCTACGCCGCCCGCCGCTGTATCGGCATCAACAACACCATGCCTTGGCATTTACCCGAGGATTTTGCCTTTTTCAAATCCTACACCACCGGCAAACCCGTCATTATGGGCCGCAAAACATGGGAATCGCTGCCGCGCAAACCTCTACCCGGCCGTCAAAATATCGTCATCACCCGCCAAGCTTATCAGGCCGAAGGCGCGCAAACAGCGGCTTCTTTGGAAGATGCGCTGGCTTTGTGTCAGGGAGTTGAAGAAGTCATCATCATGGGCGGCGCGCAAATTTATGCACAAGCCCTGCCGATTGCCACCGATTTGCGCTTGACCGAAGTCGGTTTGGATGTGGACGGCGATGCGTTTTTTCCTGAGTTTTCCACAGAGACATGGCAAGAAGCCTCTCGGGAAAATCATGTTTCCGCCAAAGGCATCGAATACGCGTTTGTGCATTATATGAAAGCATAATCCGACAACGCAAAGGCCGTCTGAAACCCTGTTTTCAGGTTTCAGACGGCCTTTTTATTTCGTTTGTTTACGGCATGCTGTTTAAGCCGTTTTGTTTTTCAAAGGCAGTTTGATATGCGGTTTGGCCGGCTTGGGCGCTTCTTTCAGTCCAAGTTCGATTTGCTGCTCTTCACTCAACAAATTGCTCCAGTCGCCTTTTTTATACCAGTCACGGCCGTCCAATTCGATGGGGTGTTGGATGCGTTCGCAACCGTTGCCGCATTGCAAATCGTCTTCTTTGCAGTATTTGTCGCAACCCCAGCAGATACGCTCGGGATTTTTCGGAAAAATGGGAAATTTCTTGGCCATGATGTTCTTCTTTTGTTTGTGTGCGGTATGGGCAGAATTATAAGTGATTTGAATGGGACTGGCGGCGGGTTTATCGTGTTTTACGCTGATTTTTTAAGATGTGTTAACCTTTCAGACGGCCTATACTGTAAAAACTATCCCTATTCGGTACAACAAAAGGACCCGATATGAACATATGCCGTCTGAAGCCTGAATTTGTCGAGCCTTTATCCCTCGCGCTGTTTGAGGAATGGCACGATTTTGCGCCGTGGTCGTCTCTGGACAAAATCCGTGCGTATTACGCGCAGTGCCTTAATGGGGATAACTTGCCGCTGGCGTTTGCGGCTGTGGATAAGGAAGGGCGGCTGATGGGTTCGGCGTCATTAAAACGGTTTGATATGGTGTGTTTTCCCGAATACGAATATTGGCTGGGCGATGTGTTCGTTTTACCGCAATTTCGCGGTTTGGGCGTGGGCAGGCAGCTGGTCTCGTTTTGTCTGGATAAAGCACGCGAACTGGGTTTGCCGCATCTGTTTCTCTATACGCCGGATGTGCAGGCTGTATATGAAAAGTTCGGCTGGAAAGAAATTACCCAGACTTGGCACAACGGGGAAACCGTATCCGTCATGAAATTGGATTTATAGCTTGAAAAGAATAAAAGGCCGTCTGAACATTTGGTTTCAGACGGCCTTTGTTTTTTGAATGATACAAAACTACCCTATCCGCTTAAACGGCGGCAGACAGGCCAATAATTGCTGGCCGTAGCGTTGCGTTTTGACGCGGTTGTCGAGGATGGTCACGCGGCCGTAATCCTGTTCGGTACGGATAAGGCGGCCGACGGCTTGGATTAATTTGATGCTGGCTTCGGGCACCGTGATTTCAATAAAAGGATTGCCGCCGCGTTGTTCAATCCAGCGGTTTTGGGTTTTCTCGATGGGGTTGTCCGGCATCGCAAACGGCAGCTTGGCAATGATAACTTGTACGCAGGCTGCACCGGGAAGGTCGAGGCCTTCGGCAAAACTGTCGAGGCCGAAAATAATGCTGGCTTTGCCTTCGGCAATGGCTTGATGGTGCCTTTGTAAAAGAACGGCCTTGGGTAACTCGCCCTGCACAAGCAGAAGCGGCAAATATTCGTCAGGCAGGCGCAAGGCGACGTCCTGCATTTGTTTGCGCGAGGAAAACAACACCAGCGTGCCGATGGCTTCAACCGGTGAAACCAGCTTCGGCAACCATTCGACAATGGCAGCCGTGTGCGCATCAGGGTCTTTCGGGCTGGCATGAACCGGCGGAATATACAGCTCGCCTTGCGCATCGAAATTAAACGGGCTTTCCAAAGCGAGCGTGGTGGTTTCGGGCAGCCATAATAGGCCGGTTTGGCGCAAAATCAGGTTGAAGCTGCCGAGCGATTGCAGGGTGGCCGAAGTCAGCACCGCACCTGCCGCGCGCCGCCACAGATTGTTGGCAAGGTGGGATGCGCTGCTGATGGGGCTAGCGTTGAAAATATAGTCGTTTTTGTCGTCGGCACGGCGGGTTATCCATTTTGCCAACGGCTCTTCACCCTCAATGGGAACGGTGGAGAGTAAATCCCAAACCGCGCTGATTTGTTCGATACGGGCGATAAAAAGGCCGAACTCGCTGGTCAGGCGGTCGATGAGCGCGCCGTCCTGTTCTTTTTCGCGGCGTGCGGCGGAAAGCGCATCGTTCAGGCCGATAACGTGTTTGAGCAGGCTGCGCGCAGCAATGGCCGTATTGGAAACTGTGGTTTCCAGGCCTTCGGGGATTTTGCCGTCTTCCCACAGCCAAGTCGGTTCGTTGTGTTTCCGCCTATCGTTTTCAGACGACCCCAGACTTAAAGACGGCTCTTCCGCCAAATGGAACTGCCATTCGTGCAGGCTGTCGAGCAAGGATGTTGCAGCTTCGTCGGCAAGGTTGGCAAGTTCGGCTTTATCGGTCAGCGCGGCAATTTTACCGGTAAGCTGCGGTAGTTTTTCCAGCGTCCAAACGGCAATATTCCATGAATGTTCGGCGGCAAAACGGCTGAGGGCTTTTTTGGGCAGGTGGTGCGCTTCGTCTATGCAATAGAAACTGTTTTCGGGCGCAGGCAGAATCACGCCGCCGCCCATGCTGATGTCGGCAAGCAGAAGATCGTGGTTGGCAACGACGACATCGACGGTTTCCAAGACATCGCGCGCCAGGTAAAACGGACATTCCGGACGGTTGGGACAGGCGGATTTCAGGCAGCCGTGGCGGTCGTTGGTCACTTTGAGCCAAATCGCGTCATCGATTTTTTCCGGCCAAGTGTCGCGGTCGCCATTAAAGCGGCGGGCGGAAAATTCATCGGCAATGTTACGCAGCAGATTCAATTCTTCCGGCTTGGGTTTGCTGTTCCACAACACTTCCGGCGCTTCAAAACCAAGCAGGTTTTGCTGGGCATTGTTTTGCGTCAGTTGATAGAGTTTGTAGGGGCAAAGATAACGACCGCGCCCTTTGGCAAGCGCAAAGGTCAGCTCCAAACCGCTTTTTTCGACCAAAAACGGCAAATCTCGGTCAACCAACTGCTCCTGCAAAGCCACCGTCGCGCTGCTGACAATCAACCGTTTGCCGCGCGTCTGCGCCATGATGCCGCCGGCCAAAAGGTAGGCCAACGATTTACCCACACCGGTCGGCCCTTCTATCATGGCAATGCTCTCGCCCTCGCGTTTGGGCGCTTCTTCGCCTTCTTCACGCGTCAACGTCCGCGAAAAAGCGTTGGCAATCGCCGCAATCATTTCCCGCTGCGAAGAGCGCGGACGGAAACCGGGCAGGTTTTTGCCGATGTTTTGGTAATGGTCGCGGATGGCGTTTTTTTCTAAATCGGTGAGCATTGAGGCCGTCTGAATGGGTTTGCAAGAATAGCGTATTTTAGCATTTTTACCTTCATGAAGCCCTTGTAAAGTCTTACTCTATTTTAGGGTTTGGCATTTTGATGGCGATGGACGAACCTCAAAAACATAATCGGTTTTAATCAAGCAAAAGGCCGTCTGAAACTTTAGCCGCACTGATGCAGAGGCACCCACAATTTTTGCTTTTCGGATTTGTTTTTCTCGTAGCGGTTCCACGCTTTTTCATGAAAATAAAAGACGACGGTATTGACGATGGGTTCGACCAAAGCCACCGCGCTGGAAACGCCGATACTGCCGGTCAAAATATAGGCGACACTAAATGCGACGCTGAAATGCAAAATAGCAAATGTAATGGTTTTAATCATTTTGTTTTCCTGATACATTGATGTTTTAATAGCTACATAATAATTATTATCAACTAACGCGTATATTTTAAATCCTTTATCCTTATTTAGATTTTATAAATCGATATTTTATTTTTGATAGGAATTTTATGAATCTGCTCCAAATTGTCGTCCTTGACCGCGATACCCTCGTCAACCGCCCGTTTGACTTTGATTTTCCACATACATTGAGCAGCTACGGCACAACCGAAGCGCACGAAACGCTGGCGCGTATCCGCGGTGCAGACATTGTGATTACCAACAAAGTCGTGATTTCCGCCCAAGCCTTTGCCGAAAATCCACAACTCAAGCTGGTTGCCGTTACCGCGACAGGCGTCAACAATGTGGACGTTGAGGCCGCCAAACAAAACGGCACGGCAGTGTGCAATATCCGCGCTTACGGCAATGAATCCGTGGCGGAACACGCGTTTATGATGATGATTACCCTGATGCGCAACCTGCCTGCCTATCAGCGCGATGTTGCGGCAGGCTTGTGGGAAAACTCGCCGTTTTTCTGTCACCTCGGCGCACCGATGCGCGATTTAAACGGTAAAACGCTGGCGATTTTCGGTCGCGGCAATATCGGTAAAACGCTGGCAACTTATGCACAGGCTTTCAAAATGAATGTCGTGTTCGCCGAACATAAAAATGCCCAAAGCGTCCGCGACGGCTATGTTTCCTTTGACGAAGCCATCCGCTCCGCCGATGTCGTGTCGCTTAATTGTCCGCTCACGCCGCAAACGGCAAACATGATAGGCGAAGCCGAATTGCAACAAATGAAACCCGGCGCCATCCTCATCAACTGCGGGCGCGGCGGCTTGGTCGATGAAGCCGCTTTGGTTGCGGCGTTGAAATACGGCCAAATCGGCGGGGCAGGTTTTGACGTATTGACACAAGAGCCGCCGCGCGACGGCAACCCTCTGCTGAAAGCCCGACTGCCCAACCTCATCGTCACGCCACACATTGCATGGGCAAGCCAAGAGGCCGCCAACCGCCTGTTTGACATCCTCTTGAACAACATTAACCGCTTCGTGGCCGGCAATCCGCAAAATCTGGTTTAAGCTATGGAAAACCTGTTGATAAGGTTGTGAACAATTTTAAAGGCCATCTGAAACATTCAGACGGCCTTTATTAATCTTTATTTATTTCATGAAGTTATCTATCAAATACTTTAAATTGTTTCATTCTTTATTGTGGATAACCCTATAAAAAGGCCGTCTGAAATACTCAGACGGCCTTTTGTTTGCCTAGATAAATTAAATATCGTATGTGGTTGAAGCGGTATCGCCACCCTTGCCTGTCCAGTTGGTATGGAAGAACTCGCCGCGCGGTTTGTCGGTACGCTCGTAGGTGTGCGCGCCGAAGTAGTCGCGTTGGGCTTGCAACAGGTTGGCCGGCAGGCGCGCGGAAGTGTAGCCGTCAAGGAAGGTAATCGCAGAAGCCATGCAAGGCATCGGAATACCGCACTCGATCGCTTTGGCCACCACTTTACGCCATGCAGGCAGACAGGTTTCCAATACGCCTTTGAAATAAGGATCGGAACCCAAGAACACCAAATCAGGATTGGCTTCGTATGCGTCGCGGATGTTGCCCAAGAAGGCGCTGCGGATAATGCAGCCTTCGCGCCACAAGAGGGCGGTATTGCCGTAATTCAATGCCCAATCGTTGTTTTCGCTGGCTTCGCGGATCAACATAAAGCCTTGTGCATAAGAGATGATTTTAGATGCCAACAGGGCTTGGCGCAACGCATCTACCCATGCGGCTTTGTCGCCTTCAATCAGGGTAATGGTTTTGCCAAACAGGCTGTTTGCTTGGACGCGTTGGTCTTTGAACGCAGAAACGCAACGTGCAAACACGGCTTCGGAAATCAGTGTCAGCGGAATACCCAAATCGAGGGCGTTGATGCCGGTCCATTTGCCCGTGCCTTTTTGACCGGCAGTATCAAGGATTTTTTCGACCAAAGGTTCGCCGTTTTCATCTCTGTAACCCAAAATCGCGGCGGTAATTTCGACCAGATAAGAATCCAGTTCGGTTTTGTTCCACTCGTTGAAGATTTGGTGCATTTCGTCATAAGACAGGCCCAAACCGTCTTTCATGAATTGGTACGCTTCGCAAATCAACTGCATGTCGCCATATTCGATGCCGTTATGCACCATTTTGACAAAGTGGCCTGCGCCGTCGCGGCCGACCCAGTCGCAGCAAGGCTCACCTTGAGGCGTTTTGGCGGAGATGGCTTGGAAAATCGGCTTAACGGCAGGCCATGCGGCTTCATCGCCACCAGGCATGATAGACGGGCCGTGACGCGCGCCTTCTTCGCCACCGGAAACGCCCGCGCCGATAAAGCGGATGCCTTTTGCCGCCAGCTCGTGTGTGCGGCGGGTGGAATCGGGATAATTGGCATTGCCGCCGTCAATAATAATGTCGCCTTCGTCCAAAAACGGAACAAGTTGTTCGATAAAATCGTCCACGACAGAACCGGCACGTACCATCATCATGATTTTGCGCGGTTTTTCTAATTTATCAACCAGATCTTGCAGTGAATATGCGCCGATAATATTGGTATTTTTGGCTGCGCCGTTTAAAAAATCATCTACTTTGCTGGTCGTACGGTTGTATGCGACAACTTTAAAGCCGTTGTCGTTCATGTTGAGAATCAGGTTTTGCCCCATTACGGCAAGGCCGATTACGCCAATGTCGCCTTTCATTTCGTGAAACTCCGTTATTGATTAATTTTATCAAGCGTAACTCTAGCTGATTTACACGTTTTTAACAATCCTTAACTTTTTAATTTTTTGAAAAGATGCCTTTACGTTTCAGACGGCCTTTGCCTTCGGGAAAACAAACTATAAATAAGATTTTAAATAATAAATAGAAGATGATATTGAGTGCTGCTACAGCTTGTTGATAACTTTGATTAAAACAATTTTTCAAATACTTAGCTGATATTTCTTGATGAGGATAAAGTATGGTCGGCCTTGTTTGTGTATGTGGATAAAATTTTTCTGCCGCTTTATTCTGTGGATAAATTTTCGCCTGTGCACAATCTTAGCTTTTTTATACTTCTCCAATCGGAACTGATTGAGTAGGGAAATAGTCAAATGGTTTTTTATTTCTGAATATTTTCATATTTCCTCTTGTTCAAGTTGGGAAAAGGCCGTCTGAAAATATTTAAATTTATGGAGTGAATATGAAATTTTCCTTTAGTATTAAATTGTTATCTGTTTTGGTATTGGCTGCTTGTGCGCAACAGCCGGCTCTGAAACCTCAAGTTGCCCTGCCCTCTGTATCTGTGGATAACCATGCGCCGGAACAAGGGACGGGGCTGACCGAGCAGAAATTGATCCGCGCCAAGCATTATATGGCGGCGTCTGCCAATCCGTTGGCGACTGAGGCGGGATACGAGGTTTTGAAACGCGGCGGCAGCGCGATAGATGCGATGATCGCCATGCAGACGACCTTGGGGCTGACCGAGCCGCAGTCTTCCGGTTTGGGCGGCGGCGCGTTTCTGGTGTATTGGGACAATAAGGCGAAAAAACTGACGACGTTTGATGCCCGAGAAACGGCGCCGAAAGCGGCAACGCCGGAACTTTTTTTGGATGAAAACGGCAAACCGATGGGCTTTATGAAAGCTGTCGTTGGCGGCCGTTCGGTCGGCGTACCGGGGATTCCGAAGCTGCTGGAAGATGTCCACAAGCGTTACGGCAAATTGCCGTGGGCAAGTTTGTTTGAGAAACCGATTACTTTGGCGGAACAAGGCTTTACCGTTTCACCGCGAATGGCGAAATCCATCGAGCAGAATCTGGAGCCTTTGAAACGTTATCCGCAAACCGCCGCGTATTTCCTGCCCGACGGCAAGCCTTTGGCAGCGGGAACGGTATTGAAAAACCCTGAATTTGCCCGTTCCGTGCGCCTGTTGGCGGAAAAAGGCAGCGCGCCGTTTTATCAGGGAATGCTGGCGCAGAATATTGTCCGTGCCGTTACCGGCGCTGTGGATAATCCCGGCAAAATCAGCATGGCGGATTTGAAAAACTACCGCGTTATCGAGCGCGAACCGGTTTGCGCGCCGTATCGTGAATACGAAGTCTGCGGCATAGGCGCGCCAAGTTCGGGCGCGATTGCTTTGGGTGAGATTTTGGGTGTCTTGCAAAATCAAGATATGAAGGCGTTAGGCGCGGAAAATATCCACAGTTGGCGCTGGATAGGCGATGCGTCGCGGATTGCGTTTGCCGACCGCGATTATTACGTCGGCGATCCCAAGTTCGTGAACGTCCCGACTCGCGCCCTGATTTCTCAGGCTTATTTGAAACCGCGCGCCGAAGAAATCCGCAAAGCTGAAAAGGCATTGGAAAATATTCAGGCAGGCCAGTTCGGCAAGGCATACGCGCAGGGTATGGCGGTCGAGCTGCCATCCACCAGCCATTTGGTGGTTGTGGATAAAGACGGCAACGTCGTGTCGATGACGACTTCGATTGAAAACGCGTTCGGTTCGGGACTGATGGTAAACGGCTATCTGCTCAACAATGAATTGACCGATTTTGCTTTCAACCCTGTCGGCGCGGACGGTAAAACGGTGGCCAACAGCGTGGCGGGCGGCAAGCGGCCGCGTTCTTCAATGGCGCCGACCATTGTGATGAAAGACGGCAAACCTTATTTGGCAGTCGGTTCGCCCGGCGGCAGCCGCATTATCGGTTTCGTTGCCAAAACGCTGGTGGCGCATATTGATTGGGGCATGGACATTCAGACGGCAATCTCCCTACCGAATATGCTCAACCGCGGCAGCCAGTATGAAATCGAGGATAAAACTGCAGCGGCGGACAAAGCGCCAGCGTTGGAAAAACTGGGCTACAAAGTCCAAATCCGCGATTTGAATTCCGGCGTGCAAGGCATTGTGATCGGCAAAGACGGTTTGCTCGGCGGCGCCGACCCGCGCCGTGAAGGCAAGGTCATGGGCGATTGATATTGTCGGTTTGACATGAAAAAGGCCGTCTGAAACCTAGTTGTTCAGACGGCCTTTTAGTTTGGGAAAATATATGGATAAAATGTGTATAAGAATAACGTTAAATTTTAATATTTTTATTTTTCAATAAGATAAAAGGGATGAATATGTGGATAATTACTTGTGGAAAACGACATGATTTAGGCCGTCTGAAAGGTTCAGACGGCCTTTTTATTGAACTGCTTTATCTATTTTCTATCAGGCTGCCGGCAGCTCGTGAAAAGCGCTGGGCAAGTCTTCGTCATCGGCAAACTCAACCCATTCGTAAGCCGTTTCGTCTGCCAAAACGGCACGCAACAGCGCATTATTGATGGCATGACCTGATTTGTAACCTTCAAATGCGCCAATAATCGGATGGCCGACAATGTACAAATCGCCGATGGCATCCAGGATTTTGTGGCGGACAAATTCATCGGGATAGCGCAAACCTTCCGGATTCAAAACATCCATGTCGTCAATTACGATAGCATTGTTCAAATTGCCGCCCAGTCCGAGATTATGGGCGCGCATCATTTCCACTTCGTGCATAAAGCCGAAGGTACGGGCGCGGGCAATCTCATCGATATAGGATTTTCCTGCAAAATCAATCTCAAAAGTGGGCGAGCTGCGGTTGAAAACAGGATGGTCGAATTCGATGGTTAAAGTAACTTTAAAGCCGTCATAAGGCGTAAAGCGTACCCATTTTCCGGTTTCTTTGATTTCAACGGGTTTGAGGATTTTTAAAAAACGTTTTTGGGCTTTTTGATCCACCACGCCTGCATCTTGTAAAAGGTAAATAAAAGGCAGGCTCGAGCCGTCCATAATCGGAATTTCAGGCGCGTTCAATTCAATCAAAGCATTGTCGATGCCGTAGGCAGACAGTGCCGACATAATGTGTTCAATCGTGCCGATGCGCACGCCCTTATCGGTAACGATGGTTGAAGAGAGGCGGGTATCGTTAATCAAATAAGGATTCAATTGGATGACTTCGCCCATTTCTCCACTTAAATCAGTACGGCGGAACGAAATACCGCTGTTTTCTTCGGCAGGATGCAAAGTTAGAGCGACCCTTTCGCCCGAATGCAGGCCAACGCCGGTAACGCTTACTGATTTGGCTAAAGTCCGTTGCAGCATAATTGCTTCCTTTTAAAAAGTCTGATGGACAAATGATACGTTAAAAAGGAAAAAACAAGCCATCATTTTTAATAGTATTTGCCAATATGGATGTTTTGCAGGGATGAACTTCACGTTTTGAATTATCCACAAAGGTGTGTGAAGTTGAAGTGGGTAATTTGGTTTTTATCCACAGATAAATAGGGAAACTAAGATTTTATCCTTTTTTATTCCGATATTCAGTTGGGGTTTGCCTCAAAGATAAAAAGTGATTATTGGATTGGTTTTAAAGAAAAATCTTCTGTTATCCACAAAGGATTAGGACCATCATCAAAATCATCGTTTTAAAAACTTAAATACTATGATTTGAAGAAAAGACTGAGTTATCAGCATAAAAACGGCAAAATACAGAAAATAGAACTAAATTTATGAAAATCATAAACTTATAAAAAAACTAAGATGAAAAAATGAAATTTATGAAATAAAATACCAAAAAACAGGACTGTTTAGACAAATTCGATATTTTCCTATAATCAAGAATTTCACGTTTTGTTTATTTAAATCAAACATTTTAAAAGTAATTACATGTAATTCTAGAAAGTAATTTTATTTCAGGATACAATGGCTTCATTGAGAAATTTTTCCCATTCCACCTAAAGGAGTAGCAAAATGAGTATTAAAGTAGCGATTAATGGTTTTGGCCGTATCGGTCGTCTGGCATTGCGTCAAATTGAAAAAGCCCAAGGTATCGAAGTCGTTGCTGTTAACGACTTGACTCCTGCTGACATGCTGTTGCACCTCTTCAAATACGACAGCACCCAAGGCCGCTTTGAAGGCTCTGCCGAATTGAAAGACGACGCTATTGTTGTTAACGGCAAAGAAATCAAAGTATTTGCCAATCCTAATCCTGAAGAATTGCCTTGGGGCGAGCTGGGTGTGGACGTCGTCCTCGAATGTACCGGTTTCTTTACCAATAAAACCAAAGCGGAAGCCCATATCCGTGCCGGTGCGCGCAAAGTTGTGATTTCTGCTCCCGGCGGCAATGATGTGAAAACCGTTGTATACGGCGTAAACCAAGATATTTTGGATGGCAGCGAAACCGTCATCTCTGCCGCTTCTTGTACGACTAACTGCCTGGCTCCTATGGCTGCGGTATTGCAAAAAGAATTCGGTATTGTCGAAGGCCTGATGACCACCATCCACGCTTATACCGGCGACCAAAACACCCTTGATGCGCCTCACCGCAAAGGCGACTTCCGCCGCGCCCGTGCCGCTGCATTGAATATCGTACCGAACAGCACCGGTGCCGCTAAAGCCATCGGCTTGGTTATCCCTGAATTGAACGGCAAACTTGATGGTTCTGCCCAACGCGTTCCCGTTGCTACCGGCTCTTTGACCGAACTGGTTTCTGTTCTCGAACGCCCTGTTACCAAAGAAGAAATCAATGCAGCCATGAAAGCTGCCGCCAACAATGCTTTAGGTTACACTGAAGATCAAATCGTTTCTTCCGACGTTATCGGTATCGAGTACGGCTCACTCTTCGATGCGACTCAAACCCGTGTGATGACTGTTGGCGACAAACAATTGGTGAAAACCGTTGCTTGGTACGACAATGAAATGTCTTACACTTGCCAATTGGTTCGTACCTTGGAATTTTTTGCCAGCAAAATCTAAAGGATAACAGGCTGAATCAATCAGTCTGTGGATAATGAGAAGGCCGTCTGAACATTTCAGACGGCCTTTTGTTTGTAGAAAGATTCAATTTGTAATCAGATTTTGGATAGTTTAATCACTGTGGCACATTTGTTTTCTATCCTAAACTGCACTTCATAATCCGCGATATTCATTACATAAATCCGTTCGGGAATATCTTGGTAGGCAGGACGGGGATCTTGGGCAATGCTTTGCTCAATAAGATGTTTTTCTTCTATGGATAAATGTTCCGCAAGCGTACTTTCTGCCCAGACTACACTCAATTCTTCAGGTTTGCCGCTGACAAAGCCCGATGATGCGTCAGGTTTGGATTCTACAAACGGGATGTAGGGTTTGATATCCACTACCGGGGTACCGTCCAACAGGTCTGCACCGCTGCAATAAATGCGGACAGGTTTGCTTGTTTCGATGCGTTCGAGTTTCAGCAGGGATAAACCGAGATGATTAGGGCGGTGTGGGCTGCGCGTGGCAAATACGCCCATTTTTTGTTTACCTCCGAGCCGTGGCGGACGCACCATTTGCGCCCAACCTTCATCTAATACGCCGTGGAAAATAAAACTTATCCACACATAGTCGAAATCTTCCAAGCCCCGAACGCTGTCTGCGGTAAATTCAGGAGTGAGTTCAATACAAATTTCTGCCGCAGGAACCAAACCGGGTTGGCGGGCAATGCCGAATTTTTGCTTGTAGGGGGAATGAACGGTTGCAATAGGCGTAATCGAATAGGACATAATTTGTGGATAAATATTCTGTACAAACTGTCATCATATCACAGATGTTTTCCCACCTTTTGCAGTCGTAATTTGTTATAATACAAAGCATTTATTCCAAATGTCCGAATATTGGCAATAAATACAAAATTTAAATCATTTAAAATAAAATCAATAGGTTATATTAATCCATGATTGTTTCTATCGATGTAGATGCACAAAAAACGTTTACGCCTTTGTGCCCGAAAGAATTGCCTGTTGCCGAAGGTCATCTGATTGCGGATGAACTCAATGTCCAAGCTGCATTGGCGGATTTACGCGTGATGACGAAAGATGCGCATCATGCCGCGGCAAAATGGCTTGTGGATAATCCTATTGATATGTTGAAACCGACGGGTTTGCCCGATGCGGATTTGACTTGGGTGGCGCATGCGATGGTTGGAACATATGGCTATGAATTGTTGGATGGCCTGCCTTCAGCCAAAGAATACGATTATTGCGTTTGGAAAGGCGTTGATCCTGAATTGCATCCTTACGGCGCATGTTTTCACGATATTGAAGAAAAACTCAGTACAGGTTTGATCGAATGGTTGCGCTGTCAAAATGCAGATACAGTTATTGTCGGCGGTTTGGCAACGGATTATTGTGTGAAGACAACGGTTTTACAGTTGCTTAAAGGCGGGGCTTGGAAAGTTATCGTCAATCAGGCGGCTTGTCGCGGTATTGCTCCGGAAACGGTTGAATCCGCATGGCAGGAAATGCGTTCCGCCGGGGCTATTGTTTTAGAAAACGCCGAAGAAATAAAAAAATACATTAATAATCAATAAAATATATTTTAAATCCTATTGTTTCACGTGAAACATCTTTCAAAATATGAAGATTTTACTTGTCCGCTTGTCTAGTATGGGCGATTTAATTCATACGTTGCCCGCAGTTGAAGATTTGGCGCGACAATGTCCTGAGGTAGAGCTCCATTGGCTGTGTGAGGTAGGGTTTGCAGATATTGCGCGCTTACATCCTTTTGTCAAAAAAGTTCATGTAATGAAATGGCGGCAATGGCGCAAGCACCTTTTTCAGGCTGAAACGTGGCGTGAAATAGGCCGTCTGAAAACGGATTTACAGGCTGAATCTTTTGATTTTGTTTTAGATAGCCAAGGACTGATTAAAAGCGCATGCTTTGCCAAAATGGCGAAATCTCCTATTTACGGTTTGGATAAACACAGCGCGCGTGAAAGTTTAGCGGCCCTTGTGTACAGTAAAACATTTGCCGTACCGAAAGGTAAAAATGCGGTCTGGCGAAACCGTGAATTATTCGCCCAAGTATTTGGTTATGCAATGCCGGAAACGCAGGTATTTGGTTTATCGGTTCCTGAATCAGGCCGTCTGAAAAATTTGCAATCCCCTTATTACGTTGCTTTGCATGCAACCAGTCGCGACAGTAAATTATGGCCGGTAGAACACTGGCGTGCATTATTGAAAAAGTTGAATGAAGAACAACAATGCAATGTATATCTGCCATGGGGAAATGAAACCGAAAAAATGCGTGCCGAACAGATTGCAAGCGATTTACCGTTTGCCTCGGTTTGCGACAAAATGAATTTATTACAGGCTGCATTTTTATTGAAAAACGCAGAAGGTATTGTTGGCGTAGATACCGGACTACTGCATCTTGCCAATGCGTTGGAAAAGCCTGTCGTAGGAATTTATACAGATACAGATCCGGCCAAGACCGGCGTTCAAGTTTCGGCTTATGCAAAAAATTTAGGCGGTATTGCTCAAATTCCCAATGTTGACGAGGTTTATCAAACCTTGATGGAGTGTGTTGCAGCATACGGTAAATAATTGCTGGGGAGTTGGATTTATTTTCTGAGTAAATGCTTTAGAAATGATATAATTTCGCTCTATTTGCCAAGATTTATATAAATTTGGTTTTGTCATGTTGGTGAAAACCGAATTGGATTTTATATAAAGAATGTATCAAAAGCAGTATGCTTGATTTGATGGGCATTCTTTTTAGGAGAATTGAATGAAAGCACTGGTCGCAGTAAAGCGCGTAGTGGACTACAACGTCAAAGTTCGTGTGAAAGCCGATGGTTCCGATGTGGATATCGGTAATGTCAAAATGTCGATGAACCCGTTTGATGAAATCGCGGTAGAAGAAGCTGTCCGTTTGAAAGAAGCCGGAAAAGTAAGCGAGATTGTTGCTGTTTCTCTTGGCGAGAAAAAATGCGAAGAGACGTTGCGTACTGCTTTGGCGATGGGTGCTGACCGTGCGGTTCATGTTGAGACTGATGCGAAATTGGAGCCTTTGGCCGTTGCAAAATTGCTGAAAGCTGTTGCGGATAAAGAAAATTCGCAAATTTTACTGCTGGGCAAACAGGCAATTGATGATGACGCCAACCAAGTTGCCCAAATGCTGGCTGCGTTGTTGAATGCGGCTCAAGGTACTTTTGCATCAAAAGTGCAAATTGAAGGCGAAGAAGCATTGGTAACTCGTGAAATTGACGGCGGCGAAGAAACTGTTGCATTGAAGCTGCCTGCAGTCATCAGTGCGGATTTGCGTTTGAACGAACCACGCTTTGTCAAACTTCCTAATATCATGGCGGCAAAGAAAAAACCTTTGGAAAAATTAAGTCCTGCCGATTTGGCTGTGGATATTTCTCCGCGTTTGAATACCGTGAAATTTGCCGAACCTAAAGCACGTCAAGCCGGTGTGAAAGTAGCTGATGTTGCCGAGTTGGTTGAAAAGCTGAAAAACGAAGCCAAAGTGATCTAAGGAGTATGAAATGAGCGTATTGATTATTGCGGAACATAATAACCAACATTTGAATCCTGCCACTTTGCATGCGGTAACGGCTGCCGCTAAATTGGGTAATGTAGATTTATTGGTTGCCGGCAGTAATGCTGCTGCGGTGGTTGAAGAGGCGAAACAGGTTGCAGGCGTAGCGAAGGTTTTGGTAGCCGATGCGTCCTATTACGCTGAAGGTTTGGCAGAAGAATTAGCGCCTTTGGTTGTTAAACTGGCTGCGGATTACCGCTATGTGGCTGCGACTGCAACTGCGTTTGGTAAAAATCTGTTGCCCCGAGTAGCTGCCCTGTTGGATGTGCCACAAGTTTCGGATTTAACCGAAGTTGTGGATAACTCGACATTTGTCCGTCCGATTTATGCCGGTAATGCATTTGAAACCGTTCAATCCAATTCTGAAAAACTGGTGCTGACTTTCCGTGCGACAGCATTTGATGCTGCCGGACAAGGCGGTAATGCAGAAGTGGTCAATGTTGAGGCAACACCTGCTCAAAACCTGAGCCGTTTCGTAAACCGTCAACTTTCTCAGTCTGACCGCCCTGAATTGACTCAGGCAAAAGTGATTGTTTCCGGTGGCCGTGCATTGGGCAGTGCTGAAAAATTTAATGAAGTGTTGACTCCTTTGGCAGATGTTTTGGGTGCGGCGATTGGTGCGTCCCGTGCGGCAGTGGATGCCGAGTATGCGCCAAACGATGCCCAAGTGGGTCAAACCGGTAAAGTGGTTGCGCCGCAACTATACTTCGCTATCGGTATTTCCGGTGCTATCCAACACGTTGCCGGTATGCAGGACAGTAAAGTGATTGTTGCCATCAACAAAGATGCTGATGCGCCTATTTTCAATGTGGCAGACTACGGCTTGGTTGGTGATTTGTTTGAAGTTGTGCCTCAACTGACAGAAGCACTGAAAAACTAATGTTTCACGTGAAACGTTCAGACGGCCTTTTATAACAAAGGCCGTCTGAAAATATTTTGGCATGATTACGACCTATAAAACCATTACCACACCGACACAGGCTGAATTTAAAGATAAAGGCAACCGCTTCATCGCATATGCCTATCCGATCCGCACGTTGGCTGATGTGAAGAAATATCTCGACCCATTAAAGGAAGAGCATCACAAAGCACGACATTGGTGCTACGCCTATCGATTGGGTGTGGATGGAATGCAGTTTCGCGCAAATGATGATGGAGAACCGTCCGGGAGCGCTGGCCGCCCTATTCTGGGGCAGATTGATTCTGTTGGCGTAACGGATGTATTGGTTGTGGTTGTGCGTTATTTTGGCGGTACGCTATTGGGTGTTCCCGGTTTGATTCATGCCTATAAGGAATCAACGGCTCAGGCGCTGGCGATAGCTGAAGTTGTTGAAAAGAATGTTGAAAAAACGGTTTGGTTGAAGTGTGAATATCCAGTTTTGAATGAGGCGATACGGATTGCCAAACAATATCAGGCCGATATTGTGGAACAGGATTTGCAGCTGGATTGTAAGTTGACAGTAAAAATAGCGTTGGCCGATTATGAAGCCTGTATTGCCGCCTGGAAAAATACGCGCCAAATTGAAGTAAATACTGAGAAGCCGTTTGAATAAAAGGTCGTCTGAACATATTTGATCAATCAAAAGTTTCAGACGGCCTTTGATGTTTTAGCCTTGGTATCTGTCTAAAGCATTTACGCTTGAGCGCAAGTGTTCCCAAGCCAGTTGATGAAATTCTCCCAGTGCGTTCCATAGGGCATCTTCGCTCATAATGCTGTATTCGCCCTGTGTACGCAAATCAACATCTGCACCTTCTTCAATGGCTTGATGACACGTTTGGTATTCGTTGGTATAGAATTCATCCATGTCCTGCATGAGGCTTGCAGCATGTTTCCATCGGGCGATATCTGCCTCCAGTTGCGGCAGTAATTCGCACCATTCGCGGTATTTGCTTTGAATTTCGTCAATACGCTTTTGCATGATTTTCCTTTTGTTGTTTGAAATTAGAGTATGGTTGTCTTGGTGCAATATTATTCTTAATTTGAAACAGCTATACAAGATGGAACAATAATTCCATCGATTGAATTTAATTGACAACATCTATTCTTCAAGGAGATGGTATGAAATTGCTCGTTATTGGTAATGGTGGACGTGAACACGCACTGGCTTGGAAATTAGCGCAGTCGTCTAAAGTAGAAACTGTCTTTGTTGCACCTGGTAATGCCGGAACGGCAATTGAACCTAAACTTCAGAATATCGCATTAACGGCGCATCAAGATTTGATTGATTTTTGCCGTAATGAAAATATTGCCTTTACTGTAGTCGGCCCTGAAGCGCCTTTGGCTGCAGGTGTGGTCAATGACTTCCGTGCTGCCGGATTGAAGATTTTTGGCCCGACTCAATACGCGGCCCAGTTGGAGAGCTCAAAGGATTTTGCTAAAGCGTTTATGGCAAAATATAACATTCCAACCGCGCAATACCAAACCTTTGAAAATGCCGATGCGGCACATAATTACGTCAACCGAAAAGGTGCGCCGATTGTCATTAAAGCGGATGGTTTGGCTGCCGGTAAGGGCGTGATTGTCGCCATGACTTTGGATGAAGCCCATGCCGCTATCGACGATATGTTGTTGGGTAACAAAATGGGCAATGCAGGCGCGCGCGTCGTGATTGAAGATTTCCTGCAAGGCGAGGAAGCAAGCTTTATCGTTATGGTGGACGGCAATCATGTTTTGCCGATGGCAACCAGTCAAGACCATAAACGCCTGTTGGATGACGACAAAGGCCCTAATACCGGCGGTATGGGTGCATACAGCCCTGCTCCGGTAGTAACGCCTGATGTGTACGAGCGCGCGATGAATGAAATTATTTTGCCGACTGTGGCAGGTATGAAAGCAGAAGGTCATGAGTTTACCGGCTTTTTATATGCGGGCTTGATGATTGATAAAAGTGGTGCGCCTTATACCATTGAATTCAACTGCCGTTTCGGCGACCCTGAGACCCAGCCGATTATGAGCCGGTTGAATAGTGATTTGGTGGATTTGATTGAAGCAGCAATCGACGGCAAACTGGATAGTGTTACCGCCGAATGGAATCCGCAGACTGCCGTAGGCGTGGTGTTGGCCGCACAAAACTATCCTGACTCTCCGAAAAAAGGCGATGTGATCTCCGGTTTGGATAAGGCTAATCAAATCGGTAAAGTTTTCCATGCCGGTACTGCAACGAATGAAAAAGGCGAAGTGGTAACCAACGGCGGCCGTGTGTTGTGTGTCGTCGGTTTGGGTGATGATGTTGCACAAGCTAAGAGTAAGGCTTATGAGGCATTGGAAACCATCCGTTTTGACGGTATGCAATACCGTAAAGACATTGCCGATAAAGCCATCAACCGTTAATAATGAATAGAAATAGGCCGTCTGAACACAGATTGTCCGACAATCGCAGTTTCAGACGGCCTTGGTATATGATGATGTTCCCCAGAATTTTATCGGCTGCAGCCCAACGTAGGCTGCAGGCGCATCTTAAAAAAGGCGGTTTGGTCGCCTATCCCACCGAGTCTTGCTATGGCTTAGGCTGTATCCCTACTTTGCCCAAAGCACTCAATCAACTGATTCATCTGAAAAAACGACCGCAACACAAAGGTATGATTGTCATTGGCCATAGCTTGGAACAGTTGCAACCTTTGCTGCAAAGGCCGTCTGAAAATATCCAAACCATGCTGCATGAAGCATGGCCGGCTCCGAAAACTTTTTTATTGCCGGCCGGCAAAAAAGTATTGCCCTTATTGCGTGGGAAAGGACGCAGTAAATTGGCTGTCAGGGTTCCTGCGCATGCAGGTGCAAGGCGTTTGTGTCAGGTTTTGGAAATGCCTTTAGTCTCTACTTCATGCAATCGTGCAGGCAAACGGGCGTGCAAAACGGCAAGGGAGGTCAGAAGACAGTTCGGCAGGAAAGTCTGGGTTGTAGGCGGATTGATAGGTAAGCAGAAAACGCCCAGCCAGATTATTGATGGAGAAACAGGAGCAAGGCTGCGTTAAAGAAGGGTTGTATCATCAAAGAAAAAGTATTCATTTGGAGAAGTAAATTTTTTCCAAAAGATTGGAATACCTGTGTGAAAAGCATTTAGTGCAGATCCAGTTTGATACATAGCAGTCTGTAAATACAGATCGATTAAGCAGATAGTAAGTCAGTAAATAGAGTAGAAAGCAGTATTTTGTGAAATACTCTGGCAAAAAGTGAAGCAAATTTTGAGCGTAAATGAATCGCTGTAATAAATTATTTTTGAATAAACAAATTTTGTGGATAAATTTGAAGATAAATTTCCATCAAAACATAAAAAGGCCGTCTGAAACTTGATATTCAAAGCATTCAGGCGGCCTTTTAAATATTTAAACTGTGGATAACTTTGTGAATAAGTGTGGATTAAAGCTTATGTCCGCACACTGTTTCGTATTGTTTTTCAGTAATCGTGCCGCTCATGACGCTCATTGGGCGGATGCTGGTCGGCGTATAGCTTTGGTTGGAAATCACCCGGCCGTGTTCGTCCATCAGTTGCAGCGCTGCCAGGCGATAGGTTTTGTTTGAGCAATGAATTTCCCAGCTGCCAATGGCCGTTTTATAGGCAGGCGTGTTGACGAAACGTTCCTCTTTCAGTTTTGAAACGGTTTTTTTATCGCGGAAAGTAACCAGTGCACCATTTCTTTTAATGCTGCTTTTATCAATGGCCACTTTGATATTGCCTTCAGAGATGGTGCCGATGTTGGTCCAGCTGCCACCGCCGCTCGATGTGGTGGTTGTTTCACAGGCACTCAACATCAAAGCCGCAAATACGGTTGCAGCTAGGGAAAAACGTTTGATATTCATAAAACCTCATTATTTACAGAAAGTCAGCCGATATTATCCGTGAAGATGGCATATATCGTAAATCGAATTTGCAAAGTTGAACCTCTGAAAAGAATTTTATGAGAAATACGCTGAAAAGGCCGTCTGAAACCTGCTTTTCAGACGGCCTTGAAGTGTA
Organism: Neisseria sp. P0004.S004; assembly: GCF_051963335.1. Taxonomy (NCBI): domain Bacteria; kingdom Pseudomonadati; phylum Pseudomonadota; class Betaproteobacteria; order Neisseriales; family Neisseriaceae; genus Neisseria; species Neisseria sp. P0004.S004. The sequence goes on along the minus strand of NZ_JBQCUK010000007.1, from coordinate 87,475 downwards.
AAATCATGTATAATTGCAAACAATTTGGTTTTCATCCCATAGGAAGATCCGACATGATTAACCCTATCGCTGCACTTTCCCCATTAGATGGCCGCTATGCCAAATCCGTTGAAGCATTGCGTCCGATTTTCTCCGAATACGGCCTGATGCGTGCGCGTGTCAAAGTTGAATTAAACTGGCTCAAAGCTCTTGCCGCCGAGCCTAAGATTGCAGAAGTTCCTGCTTTCAGCGATTTTACGCTTGCTGAAATCGACAAAGTGATCGAAAACTTCTCACTTGAAGATGCCGCCGCCGTCAAAGCCATTGAGGCGACCACCAATCACGACGTCAAAGCCATCGAATATTGGCTTAAAGAACGCTTCTCCGGCGTGCCTGAAGTGGTTGCTGCCAGCGAGTTCATCCACTTTGCCTGCACCAGCGAAGACATCAACAACCTGTCCCACGCTTTAATGCTGCAAGAAGCGCGTGAGACTGTTTTGCTGCCGAAACTGGCCGAAATCATCGAAAAACTGACCGGCATGGCGCATGAGTTGGCTGCCGTCCCTATGATGAGCCGCACGCATGGACAACCTGCGACACCAAGCACATTAGGTAAAGAAATCGCCAATGTCGTGTACCGCCTGCAACGTCAGTTTAAAAACCTGCAAGCGCAAGAGTTCCTCGGCAAAATCAATGGCGCAGTCGGCAACTACAATGCCCATATGGTCGCTTATCCCGATGTGGATTGGGAAACCCATTGTCGCAACTTCGTCGAAATCAGCCTCGGTCTGACCTTCAACCCCTACACCATTCAAATCGAGCCGCACGACTATATGGCGGAATTCTTCCAAGCCATCAGCCGTGTCAACACGATTCTGATCGACTTCAACCGCGACGTTTGGGGTTATATTTCTTTGGGTTACTTCAAACAAAAAGTCAAAGCAGGCGAAGTCGGTTCTTCCACCATGCCGCACAAAGTCAACCCGATCGACTTTGAAAACTCTGAAGGCAACCTTGGTATGGCCAATGCCGTATTGGGCTTTTTGTCTGAAAAACTGCCGATTTCCCGTTGGCAGCGCGACCTGACCGACAGCACAGTATTGCGCAATATGGGCGTAGGCGTGGGCTATACCGTATTGGGTTTTGCCGCCCATCTGCGCGGTCTGAACAAGCTTGAGCCGAATCCTGCCGCCCTTGCTGCCGATTTGGACGCTACTTGGGAGTTGCTAGCCGAGCCGATTCAAACCGTAATGCGTCGTTACGGTGTGGCCAATCCTTACGAGAAGCTGAAAGACCTGACACGCGGTAAAGACGGCATTACGCCTGAAGTGTTGAAACTCTTTATCGAGTCGTTGGAAATTCCGGCAGAAGCCAAAGCCAAATTGCTTGAGCTGACCCCTGCGTTGTATGTGGGCAAAGCCGAAGAGTTGGCAAAACGAATTTAAAAGGCTTTTGTAGGGTGCACTTTCTTAGTTATTGAGATTTTTTGATAGATAAGAAACCAACCCTCTACATCCGACAAATCAAAAAGGCCGTCTGAAATCTTTTTCAGACGGCCTTTTTCGATTCAATCCGTTATTTCACTTTGTCTTTCAATGCGCCGTAGCCGGCAGCGTCCATTTCTTCCAAAGGGATGAATTTCAAACTTGCGCCGTTGATGCAATAGCGCAGGCCGCCTTTGTCTTTGGGGCCGTCGGCGAAGACGTGTCCCAAGTGCGAATCGGCGGCATGGCTGCGCACTTCGGTGCGGCGCATGTTGTAGCTTAAATCGTCGTGTTCGGTAACGGCGGAGGCATTAATCGGGCGGGTGAAGCTCGGCCAGCCGCAGCCGGAATCGAATTTGTCGGCGGAAGAAAACAGGGGCTCGCCGCTGACGACGTCCACATAAATGCCGGGTTTGAATAGATGGTCGTATTCGTGGCTGAAGGCGTATTCGGTCGCGCTTTTTTGGGTAACTTGGTATTGCTCTTCGGTCAGGATGCGTTTGAGTTCGGCATCGCCGGGTTTTTTATACGTCGCCGCGTCGAAGCCTTTGCCTTGCGGGGCGGCTTTGGTTTTGCCCGGCAGCGGTTCGTCGGCTTTGCGGATGTCGATGTGGCAGTAGCCGTTGGGGTTTTTAATCAGGTAGTCCTGATGGTATTCCTCGGCGTCGTAGAAGTTTTTCAGCGGCTCGTTTTCGACGACGAGGGGCTGTTGGTATTTTTGCTGCTCGCGTTTGAGGGCGGCGGCGATGACGGCTTTTTCGGCGGGGTCGGTGTAGTACACGCCGCTGCGGTATTGCGTGCCGGTGTCGTTGCCTTGTTTGTTGAGGCTGGTCGGGTCAACGACGCGGAAATAGTATTGCAGGATGTCGTCGAGGCTGAGTTTGTCGGCATCGTAGGTCACTTTGACGGTCTCGGCATGGCCCGTGTTGCGGTAGGACACGTCTTCGTAGCTCGGGTTTTCCGTTTTGCCGTTGGCGTAGCCGGATACTGCGTCAACCACGCCGTCTATGCGTTGGAAATAGGCTTCCAAGCCCCAGAAGCAGCCGCCGGCGAGGTAGATGGTGCGCGTATTCATGATTTTTGAATCCTTTTTCTGTGTGTCGGGTTTGTAGAACGAACTTTTCAGACGGCCTAAATCGGCATTCGGGTCGCGGATTAACGCCAATGCCTGCGCTTCGTTGATACTGCCTTTGACGATGCGCTGCACGTCGCCGTCTTTACCGATTAACGCCCACGAGGGGTAAACACTGATATTCAGGCTTTGGGCGATGGTGCCGCCGTTGTCGGTAACAACGGGCAGCTTGGGATAGTTCAAACCGGCATACCATTTTTGAAAGTCGCCGTCTTTTTTCTCGTGCAGAAAGCCGGGTGAGGCAACGGTAATCAGGTTGGCAGAACCAAATTTTGCATCTTGCGCCCATTTTTCGGTCTGCCCCAGTTCGGACAAACATAAAGGACACCAACTTGCCCAAAATTTAATCAGGGTCGGTTTGTCTTTTTTCAGGAAAACACTGGCAGGGCGGTTGTCAGGAGTTTTCAAAGAGGATAATGCTTGCGGTACGGTTGCGGCTTCGGTATCCATCATTTTGGCTGAGCAGGCGCTAAGCGCAAGCAGGCAGCCGAACTTGGCGCAAAGGGAAAAGAAGGTACGGGGTTTCATCTCTATGTTTCCTGTATGGATGGTTTGTCTCATTAGACGTTGGAAATGCCAAAACCTGACAACCTTGATTTTCAGACGACCTTGCCACGTAAAATACGCTACAATACTCCCTATTTCAAGTTTCTAAAATTAAAAGGAAAATTTAATGTTCAGCTTCTTCCGTCGCAAGAAAAAACAGGAAACTCCGGCTCCTGAGGAGGCTCAAGTTCAGGAAACCGCAGCAAAAGTAGAATCTGAATTTGCTCAAGTAGTTGAAAATATTAAAGAAGATGCCGAATCTTTAGCAGAAAGCGTCAAAGGGCATGTTGAATCAGTTGTCGAATCGGCTGTTGAAACTGTCAGTGAAACCGTTGAGCAGGTTTGGGAGGCTTTGACCGAAACGCCGTCTGAAACAGTCGAAAAAGTGGAAGAACACGTTGAAGCGGCAAAAGAAACGGCCGTTGAAACCGTCAGCGAGGCTGTTGAACAGGTTCAAGAAACCGTTGCCGAGATGCCGTCTGAAGCGGCTGAGGTTGCTGAGGAAGTAGCGGAACAGGCTGAAGCAGTTAAAGAAGAAGCTGTTGAAACCGTCAGCGAGGCTGTTGAACAGGTTCAAGAAACCGTTTCTGAGATGCCGTCTGAAGTGGACGAGGCTGCTGAAGAAGCAGCAGAACAGGCCGAAGCGATTAAAGAAGAAGCTGTTGAAGCAGTTAGCGAAGCTGTCGAGCAAGCTCAAGAAGCCGTTACGGAAACACCGGCTGAAGCCCCTGCTCCGGCAGAAGAACCCAAGCTCAGTTGGGCCGCACGTTTGAAACAAGGCTTGACCAAATCACGCGATAAAATGGCGAAATCGCTGGCCGGCGTGTTCGGCGGCGGACAAATCGACGAGGATTTGTACGAAGAGCTGGAAACCGTGCTGATTACCAGCGATATGGGCATGGAAGCCACCGAATACTTGATGAAAGACGTGCGCGACCGTGTCAGCCTCAAAGGCCTCAAAGACGGCAACGAATTGCGCGGCGCACTGAAAGATGCGCTGTACGACTTGATTAAGCCTCTGGAAAAACCTTTGGTCTTGCCGGAAACCAAGGAGCCTTTCGTGATTATGCTTGCCGGTATCAATGGCGCAGGTAAAACCACATCTATCGGCAAACTCGCCAAATACTTCCAAGCGCAGGGCAAATCTGTATTGCTGGCGGCAGGTGATACTTTCCGCGCCGCCGCGCGCGAGCAGCTTCAAGCTTGGGGCGAACGCAACAATGTGACCGTGATTTCGCAAACCACGGGCGATTCCGCCGCTGTTTGCTTCGATGCCGTCCAAGCTGCGAAAGCGCGCGGGATCGACATCGTGCTGGCCGATACTGCCGGCCGCCTGCCCACGCAGCTTCATTTGATGGAAGAAATCAAAAAAGTGAAACGCGTGTTGCAAAAAGCCATGCCGGATGCGCCACATGAAATCATTGTCGTGCTTGATGCCAATATTGGTCAAAACGCCGTCAACCAAGTGAAAGCCTTTGACGAAGCGCTGGGTCTGACCGGTCTGATCGTCACCAAGCTCGACGGTACGGCCAAAGGCGGTATCCTTGCCGCCCTTGCCTCTGACCGCCCAGTTCCCGTCCGCTACATCGGCGTAGGCGAAGGCATCGATGATTTGCGTCCGTTTAATGCCAAAGCGTTTGTAGATGCCCTATTGGATTAAACAGGCAGGCTGAGGCTTGTCAACGCAGTTTGCGGGGGGATTTTTGAGCCGTATTTAGAAAGACTCAGCATTCGGTTGAACCAGCCAAACAGGCTGTTAAAAAGGCCGTCTGAAACCTAAAATCAGGTTTCAGACGGCCTTTATTTTATTCGCAGGTTTAGTTTTTCCGCGCAGTAACAAACTCGGCCAGTTGGCGCAGGCGCAGGGCTTTGTCGCCGAATGGCTCGATCAGGGCAACGGCTTCTGCAATCAACGTTTCTGCGTAAGTACGCGCGGCGTGCAGGCCCATCAGTTTGACGTAGGTCGGTTTGTCGTTGTCCGAGTCTTTGCCGGCGGTTTTGCCCAATGTGGCGGTATCGGCTTCGCAGTCCAATACATCGTCGATCACTTGGAAAGCCAGGCCCAATTTGGCGGCGTAGTGGTCTAAGGTTTGGATTTGCGCCGGTGTTAAGTCCGGGCAGGAAAGTGCGCCTAAGGCTACGGCCGCGCGGATGAGTGCGCCGGTTTTGAGGCTGTGCATTTGTTCCAGTTCGGCCGGATTCATGGCTTTGCCGACATTGGCCAGGTCGATGGCTTGTCCGCCCGCCATGCCGAGGCTGCCGGATGCTTGGGCCAGCGTGGACAACATGGCAAGCTGGCGTTCGGCAGGCAGGCCTGTCGGACGGCTCAATACATCAAAGGCTTGGGTTTGTAGCGCATCGCCGACCAAAAGGGCGGTGGCTTCGTCGTATTGCACATGGCAGGTCGGTTTGCCGCGGCGCAGGCTGTCGTTGTCCATCGCCGGCATATCGTCGTGAACCAGCGAATAGACGTGCACCATTTCGATCGCCGCCATCGCCTGTTCGACGGCATTTTGGTTTGCTTCGCCCAATTCGGACGCGGCAAGCACCAAGAGCGGGCGCAACCGTTTGCCGCCGCCGAGGGTAACGTAACGCATGGCTTCGTGCAGCGTGTGCGGCACTTGGCTTTCAGACGGTAAGAAATGCGCCAGCAGCAATTCGGTTTGCGCTTGGGCTTTTTGCTGCCATGTTTTGAGTTCATTCGCCGGGTTCAAGGTTCAACTCCTTCAGTTCGCCGGCATCCAAGACTTGCAGTTTTTGCTCGACTTCCGCCAATTTGGTTTGGCAGTATCTGACCAATTCGTTGCCTTCCTGATAGGCGGCCAGGGCGTCTTCCAGCGGCATTTCGCTGCTTTGCATGGCCTGGGTCAGGGTTTCGAGGCGGGATAAGGCTTCTTCAAAGGATTGGGGGGCGTTTTTTTTCATGGTTTGAAATGATGGGCAGAAAAGGGAATTGTAGCATTTTTAGATGATGAAGGCCGTCTGAACGGGGATGAAAACGAAATCAAAGATTTCTGTTTTTGCGTTCAGACGGCCTTTTTTCAAACGGAATAACGTTATCAGCCCGGTAAAACGGCTTTTTGATAGTTGAGCGCGATAAATTGCTTCTCGGCATCCAATTCAGTGATTTTGAACAATGCCTGCGATTTGGGCAGCGCGTCAAACGGAATACCGGTCGCGCGCGTTACCAGCGGCAGCCCCTCAATGCGGACGAGGTCTTCTTTGAGGATGGTGGCCGTCAGCTCGCTCGTGCCTTGCTGTTGCAGATAGACGAGGCTCCAGTAGGCTTCCATTTGGCGTTGGAAGTCGGCGTAGGCTGTATAGGCGGCATCGAAGTCGCGCAGCGCGGCGAAAAGCTCGGCATCGCTGTTTTGATACAGCGGCTCGGCAGTGTCGTCGATCAGGCTGATCAGCTGCTTTTGGTTGATGTAGTCGGCGGCGCGGCGCAGTGGCGAGGTGAACCAGCCGTAATGCTGCACGCCCATGCCGATGTGCGGTTCGGATTTGGTGCTCATGCGCACTTTGCCTGCCGGTTGGACGCGGAAAAGGCCGGGCAGCTCGTTTTCGTCCAGCATTTGCGCCCAAGTGCTGTTGGCAAGAATCATCATCTCGCTGACCAGCGTATCGATGGGCGAACCGCGTTCGCGGCGGACGACGGATACGTTGCCTTCTTCATCCAATTCGATGCTGTAATCGTATTGCGGCGCACGGTCGGGTTCGTATTTGCCGCGCGCTTTTTGCAGGGCGATGGCGAATTGATAGAACCAAATCAGGTCTTGATGGTGGGCAAACATCATTTCGCCTGCTTCGTCCAAGCCGGTTTCAGCGTTGAAATGCGGCTCAATGGCTTGAATGCGCAGGTTTTCGGCGATGTTGACCGCTTCGATTTTGCAGGTTGGCGCGCCGACGTTGAACTCGCTGTCCACATCGAAATAAATGCTGACGGCAGGGCGGTACGCGCCCGCATCAAGGCTGAACGCGGCAATCCAGTTTTCGGGCAGCATGGTGATTTTGCCGCCGGGGAAATAAACCGTGCTCAAGCGTTCCATGATGTTTTTTTCCATTTTGTCGCCCGGTTTAACGGCAAGCGACGGCGCGGCAATGTGGATGCCGACGCGCTTCATGCCGTTGCCCAAGTCGGTCAGGCTCAAAGCATCATCGACTTCGGTGGTCGATTCGTCGTCAATGGAAAAGGCAGTAACGTCGGCTTTGGGCAAGTCGGGCATTTCGGGAAGCGGAAGGTCGGGGAAACCTGTTCCTTTGGGGAAATATTTGATTTCAAACCCGTCTTGCAGATATTGGGGAATGGACGTAATGCCGCCCGTTTTTTTCGCCAGTTCGTAGGCGGAGATTTTCAGCTCGTCGGCGGCTTTGGTAAAGGCTTTGTAGGTCAGCGACTGCTTGTCGGGCGCGTGTAAGATGGTTTTCAAATCCGCCGCGATTTCAGACGGCATCTCGCCGCGTTTCAAGGCTTCCGCCCAAGCGTCGATTTGCGCGTCTTGTTGTTTTTTGCGTTCGATGGCGGCAAGCGCTTGTTTCAAAGTTTCTTCAGGCGCGGCTTTGAACACGCCTTTGGCTTTTTTGTAGAAATACATCGGTGCGGCGTACAGCGCAATCAAAGTTGCCGCCAGCTCGGTTTTGGTCGGTGCATGGCCGAAATATTCTTCGGCAATCGCCTCAGCGGTAAATTCCTCTTCGCCGCATACTTCCCACAATAAATCGGTGTCGATGTCCGCTGCCTGCGCCTGCGCGTTCTCCAAAAACGCCGCCATATCGCCGTCAAACTCGGCAAAGACATTGTTTGCCTTCACTTTGGTGCGTTTGCCGTGTTGGGTATCGACTTGGTAGGTGGCGTCGTTTTTTTGGACGATGGAGGCAACTTTGAATTGGCCGGACTCTTCGTAAAAGATATTCATTTTTTTAGGATTTTATGATTTGTAGGAAACGCGTGATTTTAGCAGATTTGCACAAGAAAGGCCGTCTGAAAAACATACTTTCAGACGGCCTGTTCAAACGGCGGATGATTAATACTGATATGCCGCCAGTTTGCGTTTGATTTCAGGCAGGGCGGCGCGTGCGGCCTGCTCACCCAATTGGATGGCGCGTTGTTTTTGGTCGAAACCGCCAATCGAACCCAGCTCCAAAACCTGCGGTTTGATGACCACATTGGCTTGGCCCAATTCTTGGCGCAAGGCGGTTTGGCTCATCACGTTGATGGTTTGGTCAAGATAGGAGAACATGCCTTGGCTGACGTTTTTGGCAGGACGGGCGGAAATATCGACGGCAATGATGAAGTTTGCGCCCAGTTTTTTCGCCGCGCTGACCGGTACGGGCTGCGACAGGCCACCGTCCACATATTTGCGGCTGCCGATAACGACAGGTTGGAACACGTTCGGAATCGAAGCAGAAGCGCGGACGGCCTGTCCGGCATTGCCTACGTTGAACACCACCGGTTTGCCGCTTTCAAAATCGGTCGCAACGGCGGCAAATTTGATGGGGAACTGCTGCATCGGGCGGTTGCCGACTTTGCGGTTGATGTAGTTTTGCAGTTTTTCGCCTTTGATGAAGCCGCTGGTGGACAAGGTCAAATCCACCAAATCGGTTTTACCCAAAATTTCCGCTTCCAATTCGAGGCGGTCGGGCGACATTCCCGAAGCGTACATACTGCCGACAATCGAGCCCGCGGATGTGCCGGTAACGATTTTGATCGGAATATTGTTTTCTTTCAAAACCTTAATAATCCCGATATGGGCAAAGCCTTTGGATGCGCCGCCGCCCAAAGCCAGCGCAACCGTAGCTTTCGGTTTAGGTGCAGTATGCGAAACCGTATTTTGACTCTGCGCAGAAGGTTTGGATTGCGGCGCGTTGCCGCTCGGACAGGCGGCCAATACCAAGACGGACGAAGCGGCTAAAAACGTTTTGAATGTGGAAAAAAGTTTATTCATGTTCAGACAGCCTTTAATATGTCGAAAGGGTTATTTTACTCTGAAATTAAGTCGAAAGGCCGTCTGAAATCAGGATTCAGACGGCCTTTTAAATCTAGCTTAAGCCAATTCGAGCTGTTTTTCCAAACTTTCGACCAGCTGGTCGTCCAAATTCAAAGCTTGGGACAAACGGCTCAGGAACACGATTTCCTTGCGCGACAAGTCCGCGCAGACCAATCGGGCCGCCAGATAAGTTTCGGCTGCCAAAGCCTCGTCGCTGCCGACAGAAGCGGCAATTTGCTCGATAGAGGCCGGTTGTGCATATTCCGCCTGCAACCATGCCGCCGTTTCCGCATCGCTGCCGCTTTCACGCTCAATGGCCGCGCGTTCCGCATCGTCAATCAGGCCGTCTGAAGCCGCCGCCGCAATCATCGTTTGCAAAATCACACGGCTGTGGTTTTCACCAATCAGGCCGGCAGGTTGGAACGCACTTTGCGGCAATTCGTCCTGCTGGCGGTTTTGTTTCCAGTTTTGATAGCCTTTATAAGCCAGAAAACCCAAAGCAGCGACCGAGCCGGCCTTGACCAGCTTCTTTGCGTTTTTCTTTTTCAACAGCATCGATGCCAAAGCACCCGTCAGTGCGCCGCCGCCGAAAGAATTGAGCGGGCTGTCCGCCACCGCTTTGCCGCCTTTTTGAGCCGCACCCAAAACCTGATTGAGCAACTGACTGAAATCCATAAAAAAATCTCCTGAAAACCAATACATTGCAAATATAGAGTAGAAACACCCAAAAACCAAGCCAAAGAAAGTTAAAAGGTGCAAACAAGTTTTCAGACGGCCATAGCCGACTTTCGGTACAATCACACCATTCCAAACAATAAACCCCATCATGACCGATACCGCCCAAATCATTACCAGCTATGGCCGCCGCTATATTGTCCGCACCCCCGACGGCCAAACATATGACGCCACCACCCGCAAAAAACGCGTCGATTTCGCCTGCGGCGACCAAGTCCGCATCAGCCCCATCAACGGCGAACAAGTCGTGATTGAAGACTACCTCTCGCGCGAAAGCCTGCTCTACCGCCAAGACGCGTGGAAAACCAAACTGATTGCCGCCAACGTTACCCAACTGCTCATCGTAACCGCCGCCAGCCCCTCACCCAGCGAAGCCCTGTTGCAACGCGCCCTCCTCGCAGCCGAAGCGGCCGGCATTAACGCCGTCATCGTCCTCAACAAAGCCGACCTCCCCGAAACCGCCCAATGGCGCGAGAAACTCAAATTCTACGAAACCCTCGGCTACCCCGTGGTCGAAACCAACGCATTGGAAAACGCCGACATCCTGCGTCCCATATTAGAAGGGCAAACCAACATCCTGCTCGGACAAAGCGGCATGGGCAAGTCCACCCTGACCAACGCCCTACTCGGCAACCAAGCCGCCCGAACCGGCGACATTTCCACCGCGCTCGATTCCGGCAAACACACCACCACCCACGCCCAACTATACGATTTAAACGCAGAAACCCGACTCATCGATTCCCCCGGCCTGCAAGAATTCGGCCTGCACCATCTCCAAGCTGCCGATTTATTACAATACTTCCCCGACCTGCGCCACCTTATCGGCCAGTGCCGTTTCCACAACTGCACCCACCGCGCCGAACCCGGCTGCGCCGTCAAAGCCGCTGCCGAATCAGGCGAAGCCAAACCCGAGCGTATCGAATTTCTGCAACGCGTTACCGATGAATTGTTGAGATAAAGTTTTAACGGAAACTAAGCGTTTGGATAAATAAAAAGGCCGTCTGAAAGTTTCAGACGGCCTTTTGTTGAAGTATAACCAAATTTACCTTTCAACCGGCACTGCTGCCTTAGCGGGAAAGAGAAGGTGCTTTTCGTGGCGGATTGATCATGAGAAGAACGGCTTCTTCAATTTGTTTGTCCCCCCGATCATGGAGTTCTACCGGAAACTTCAGACGCAACACTGTAATAATAGCGCCAACCGATAAGCCTGCGGCATGAAGCAACTCAATTTCTTTAAGTACCGGTGCGGAAAGGTTTAACATGGTTTCTCCTTATGGTTTGGCTAAGGCTTAGCCCACTTTATCCCCGGGCTGCGCGCCGGCATCGACATCGAGGAGCTTCAGTTTGCCCTCGGCTGTGGCGGCGGAGAGGATCATGCCTTCGGATACGCCGAATTTTGCCATTTTGCGCGGGGCGAAGTTGGCGACGGCGATGACCATGCGGCCGTTCAATTCGGCGGGGTTGGGATAAGACGCGGCGATGCCGGAGAAGATGATGCGTTTTTCAAAACCGAAATCGAGGTCGAATTTCAAAAGTTTGGTGCTGCCTTCGACGGCTTCGCAGTTCAATACTTTGGCGACGCGCATGTCGATTTTCATGAAGTCGTCGAAGCTCGCTTGTTCGGCGACTTTTTCGTATTTGCTCTCTTCGGCAGCAGGCGCGGCGGCTGCGGCGATGCTTTGTTTGTTGGCTTCGATTAAATCGTCCACTTGTTTTTGCTCCACTCGTTGCATTAAATGTTCGTATTTGTTGATGGCGTGTTCGCCCAAGGTTTCGCGCGTGTTTGCCCAAGTGATGGCTTCCAAATTCAGGAATTTGGCGGCGTTTTCGGCCACTTTCGGCAATACGGGGGCGAGGTAGGCGGTCAACATGGTAAAGGCGTTGATGAGTTCGCTGCATACTTCGTGCAGGCGTTCGTCTTGGCCTTCTTGTTTGGCGAGTTCCCAAGGTTTGTTGGCATCAACGTATTCGTTGACAATGTCCGCCAAGGCCATGATGTCGCGCAGGGCTTTGGCGTATTCTCGGCTTTCGTAGCATTCGGCAATGGCTTCGCTTTGCGCAGTCAGTTTTGCCAGCAATGCGCTGCCTGAAACGTCTTTCAGACGGCCTTCAAAGCGTTTGGCGATGAAACCTGACGCGCGGGCGGCGATGTTGACGTATTTGCCGACGAGGTCGCTGTTGACGCGCGAGATAAAATCTTGCAGGTTCAAATCGATGTCTTCGATTTTGCTGTTGAGTTTGGCGGCGATGTAGTAGCGCATCCACTCGGGGTTCAGGCCTTTTTCCAGATAGGATTTGGCGGTGATGAAGGTGCCGCGCGATTTGGACATTTTTTGTCCGTCCACGGTCAAAAAGCCGTGTGCGTACACGCCGGTCGGGGCGCGGTGGCCGGAGAAATGCAGCATGGCGGGCCAGAACAGGGCGTGGAAATAGAGGATGTCTTTGCCGATGAAGTGGTACATCTCGGTTTGGCTGTCGGCTTTGAAGTATTCGTCAAAATCGACGCCGATGCGGTCGCATAGGTTTTTAAACGACGCCATGTAGCCGACGGGTGCGTCTAGCCAAACGTAGAAGTATTTGCCCGGCGCGTCGGGGATTTCGAAACCGAAATACGGGGCGTCGCGGGAGATGTCCCAGTCGGACAGGGTGGTTTCTTCGCCTTCGCCCAGCCATTCTTTCATTTTGTTGAGGGCTTCTGGTTGCAGATGGGGCTTGCCGTCGTGCGGATTGTTGCCGGAAGTCCATGCTTTGAGGAAGTCGGCGCATTCGCCCAGTTTGAAAAAGAAGTGTTCGGATTCGCGTAATTCGGGTTTGGCACCGGAAACGGCGGAATACGGGTTAATCAGTTCGGTCGGGGAATAGGTCGTGCCGCAAACTTCGCAGTTGTCGCCGTATTGGTCTTGGGCGTGGCATTTGGGACATTCGCCTTTGACGAAGCGGTCGGGCAGGAACATTTGTTTTTCTGGGTCAAAAAGCTGCTCGATGACGCGGCTTTCGATTTTGCCGTTGGCTTTCAGCGCGCGGTAAATGTCTTGGGAAAACTGTTTGTTTTCAGGGGAATGGGTGCTGTAATAATTGTCGTAACCGATACCGAAACCAGTAAAGTCGGCGAAGTGTTCTTCGCGCACTTTGGCAATCATGTCTTCAGGCGCGATGCCTTGTTTTTGCGCGGCAAGCATCACGGGCGTGCCGTGGGTGTCGTCGGCGCAGCAGTAGTAGCATTCGTGGCCGCGCAGTTTTTGGAAGCGCACCCAAATGTCGGTTTGAATGTGTTCGACCATGTGGCCGAGGTGGATGCTGCCGTTGGCATAGGGCAGCGCGGAAGTGACAAGGATTTTGCGTGTCATGGTTTGTGCTTTTAAAAACAATGGATAAAGATGGTGGGAATTATACCGCAAAACAATACGCAAAGGCCGTCTGAAACCCGATTGCCGGTGTTTCAGACGGCCTTTTATTTATCGGCTGTGTATGGGATTAACCGCGTACGCGTTCGATTTTTGCGCCTACGCCGCCGAGTTTTTTCTCGATGTATTCATAGCCGCGGTCGAGGTGGTAGATACGTTCGACGATGGTTTCGCCATCTGCGACCAAACCGGCCATGACGAGGCTGGCGGAGGCGCGCAGGTCGGTTGCCATCACGACGGCGCCGGAGAGTTTTTCTACGCCTTTGATGTAGGCGGTGTTGCCTTCGGTGGTGATGTCTGCGCCCATGCGGTTGAGTTCGGGAACATGCATGAAGCGGTTTTCAAAAATGGTTTCCACCACGCGGCTGCTGCCTTCGGCAATGGCGTTCATGGCCATAAACTGCGCCTGCATGTCGGTTGGGAAGCCCGGGTGGACGACGGTACGGATGTCCACGGCTTTCGGACGTTGTTGCATGTCGATGGAAATCCAGTTGTCGCCGGCTTCGATGATGGCGCCGGCTTCGGTCAATTTGTTTAACACGACTTCCATGGTTTTGGGAGCGGCATTGCGCAGGACGACTTTGCCGCCGGTCATGGCGACGGCGCAGAGGAAGGTGCCGGCTTCGATGCGGTCGGGAACGACGCTGTGTTCGCAGCCGTGCAGCTCTTTTACGCCTTCGATGGTCATGGTTGCTGTACCGATGCCGCTGATTTTTGCGCCCATTTTGACGAGGCATTCGGCCAAATCGACGACTTCGGGCTCGATGGCGCAGTTTTCGAGGATGGTGGTGCCTTCGGCAAGCGTGGCCGCCATCAGCAGGTTTTCGGTACCGCCTACGGTCACGACGTCCATGGTGACGCGCGTGCCTTTCAGACGGCCTTTGGCTTTGACGTAACCGTGTTCGATGGTAATTTCCGCACCCATGGTTTCTAGGCCTTTGAGGTGTTGGTCAACCGGGCGCGAACCGATGGCGCAGCCGCCGGGCAGGCTGACTTGGGCTTCGCCGAAGCGGGCGAGGGTCGGGCCCAAAACCAAGATGGATGCGCGCATGGTTTTCACCAGTTCGTAAGGTGCGCAGGTGTTGTTGACGGTGCCGCCGTTGATTTCAAATTCGGAGATGTTGTCGGTCAAAACACGTGCGCCCATGCCTTGCAGCAGTTTTTGGGTGGTTTTGACGTCGGCGAGCATGGGTACGTTTTTCAAGCGTAAAGTGCCGGAAGTCAGCAGACCGGCACACATCAGCGGCAGGGCGGCATTTTTCGCGCCGGATACGATGATTTCGCCGTTGAGGGGGCCGTTGGCAGAGATTTTGAGTTTGTCCACAGGATGTCTTTCGTTATTTGTCCGCACGGCTTATGCCGCACAAATGAAATGAGATGGATAATAAACCATCAATTATAAGGGATTATGCCCTTGCTGTTAGATTTGGCAGTATTAAATTTTCACAAGGTTTGTTTACGTTGCGAAAGGATAAGATTTCAGGCCGTCTGAATGGTTCAGACGGCCTGTTTGCCAAGGCTTATTTTTTGGCTTTGAAGCCTAAGAGGTGTTGCGTGGTGGCCAGCCATGCGCCGAATACGCCCAGCGCGATGACGAAGCCGAATACCAGCGACACTTCGCTAAATGTGAAGAAACGCCAGCCGATGTTCAGACCGTAGGGTTTGAAAATCGCGTCCACCAGCGGCCGTACTTCGGCCAAAAGCCAAGCCGACAAGCCCAAGCTGACGGCGGCGGAGAAAATGCTCTGCCACATTGCCTGATAAAGGAAAGGACGGCGGATGAAGGAAGCGGGCGCACCCAAAAGCTTGGTGATTTCCAGCTCTTCCTTGCGGCTGAGGATTTGCAGGCGGATGGTGTTGTGTGCCACCAAGACAAAGGCTATGCCCAATGTCAGCGAGAGGAACCACAAAATCTTGCGGATAAATTCGTTAATACGATAAAGAGTTTGTACCCATTCGGTATCCATGGTTGCCGATTCGACGCGCGGCAGTTTGGTAATGTCTTTATAGATGGCCTGCATCTGATCCGGAGAAGTGGCAGGGTCGGGCGTAACGATAAAGACGTCGGGCAACGGGTTGCCATCGAGCATGGAAACGAGGTTTTGGTCGAGATTGGTCTGCAATTCTTCCAAACCTTCCTGCTTGCTGATAAAGCGGACTTTATCGATACGGCTGTCGCGTTGGAGCAGGTTTTTTACCGTATCGGCATCAGAACTTGCCGCATCGGTGTCCATATAAACCGTAATCTGCGGCGACTCGTTGAGTTTGCCCAACACGCTTTGTCCGCTTTGGATACCTAAATACATAAACAGCGGCAAGGTCATGGCAACGGCAAGCATGAACAGGGTCAGCAACGTGCCGATGGGTTGGCGCAGAAGCTCTTTGAGCGCGGCGCGTGCCGATTCAACGTGTAACGAGATGTAGTGAATCATACTCATGCGAGGCGTCCTTTCTGCAGGCGCAAGACGCGGTGGCCGTAATCCGCCATCAGCGTTTCATCGTGCGCCGCAACGATCACGGTCGTGCCTGCTTCATGGAAGGTTTTAAACAATTCCATAATATCCAGCGCATAGGCGCGGTCGAGGCTGGCGGACGGCTCGTCGGCAATCAGCAGGCTGGGTTGGTGAACCACTGCGCGCGCGATGCACAAACGTTGTTGTTCGCCGCCGGACAAAGTGATGGGCATATCGTTTTCGCGGCCTTTCAAGCCGACTTTCTCAATCGCAATACGCGCGCGCTCTTCCGCTTTGCGCGGCTGGTAGCCGCCAATCCGCAAAGGCAGGATAACGTTTTGCAAGACATTGCGGTCGTAGAGGATTTTGTGGTCTTGGAAGACAATGCCGATATGTTGGCGCATAAAGCCGATCTGATTGTCGCTCAAGGTGCCGAGGTCTTGGTTGTTGAACCAAACCTTGCCTTTGGTAGGCTTGGTAATGCCTGAAATCAGCTTCAAAATGGTGGATTTGCCCGAGCCCGAATGGCCGGCGATAAAAATCATCTCACCTTTGTTAATCTGGAAACTGACATTTTTCAGGGCTTCGAAACCGCCGGGATAGGTTTTGGAAACTTGTTCGAAACGGATCATGGGTTTTCCTGAAAATAGGGATTCAGACGGCCGGTATCATCGATAGGGCAACATGCCGTCTGAAAAAATGGGGATATTCACATATTATAAATATTTCGGCTGCTTTTTGATAGTGAAACCCCGGTTCTGCCGGCGGATACACTGCCGGTTTGCAACACAAAACAACATGGTTTGAAATAAAAGCCGTCTGAACGGTTGGGTTTCAGACGGCCTTTTATAACTTATTTTTCAGAAAATCTTTTATATTCTCCAAATTTTGCTTTATCTATTTTAAACTCTGCGTCATTTATTTTAGTAATAGTTACACTATCACAATCTATTAGTTTTAGATGTTCCATTGTTGCTAATTGCTTCGGTTCTAAGGCTAAAAGTTGACGTAATAGCCAATTTGCTAATGCTGAGTTAGGATTAGTCATTAGAGCTTTTCCATTTTGTTGGCAAATCTTAGCTTGAAGAGTTTGACCATCAGGAGTAATTAACGAAAAAGTAGTATTTGAAGAGGGAAAAAAATCAGGATATTTATCATGTATATATTTAGGAACGGGAATATATACTTCATTATTATCACGTTTTCTACCATTAGCATTCCATTGGTTTAGCCCACTTTTTAACGGAACACTATTATCTCTTGTGGAATATAGAGGTAATACTATTTGTGGGAGTGAATCAAAATTAGCAATGTCATAATCATTTAAAGTATCTCTTAGTTTAAGTAGTAAATCATAAGGTTCTTTAATGATTTTGACAGGAATAACTTTGCATACTTCAGGCATATCAAATCTCTTAAATAAGGTGCTTTTAGAGAAATTATAATTGTAAAAATTTTTTTCATCTGAAAACTTAAAATTTTATTATTATGTTTATCTATTTTTATATTATCAATATCAATTAAATCATAATTTTCTTCAAAAATACGGAGCTCATCCTTTCTTCTAGTAACTAAATGATATATAGCACTATTTACACCATATATTCGTTGGGCAAAACGGATACGTTCGTTCCTAGCATTTGCTATAGTTTTAGCTAATTGCCGACTATCAGAAATATTAAAACTACTTGAAAGCTGATTAAATTCAGCAACTTTTTCTAGAGAGTGATCTCGCTCGCAAATAAAAGTTTTTAGTCCAACTCCTATTTTAATATCGTTTATATTAATTAGAGCATCAAAAGCCGAATCGTCTCTACTTAAGTTTTTAGCACGTAATGCATAGCAGAAAAGGTTTTCAGCATTTCTATAATAAAGGTAAGGGATTTTATTGTTAGAAAACAGACCAGATAGAGATGCCATAATTTTTAAAAGTTCAATATATTTTTCATTTGTATTAATTTGATTATTCATATAGTACCCTTAAGAAATTTTCAGCAACTCTTTTTACTAGAGGCATGGTAACACTATTTCCAGCTTGCATATATAATTTACTCTTGGCAATATTGGGCATTATAAAACTTCTCATATCGTACCCTTGAAAAGCAAAGCATTCTTTAGGTGTTAGTTTTCTTATTCCGTAGTCATCAAGTAAGAGTGGCACATTATGGCCTCCTGTTCCCATATTAGCAGTTAATGTAGGACATAATTTATTTTTATTTTCTCTTACATAAACCCTTCTCCATTGATAGATGGTATCTTTTGATTTAATTGTTTCTTTTAATTGAGAAATATATTTTGATTTATCGTAGTAATAAATATCTTCTTGTTTTTCCTTGTCTAAAATGTCGTGTATGCTTTTTGTAAGTTTAATTTTTTTGGGAAAATCAAATTTTGAAGTATCAAAGTTATGGTCTTTATTAAAAGCCACAATAAATATACGCTCTCTATTTTGAGGTATGTTTGCATATTCTGCTGTATTCATTACTTTAAAAAAAACCTGATAATTTAGTTTATTTTCTAAAATATCAAGAATTACTTTGAAAGTATTTCCTTTATCATGTGAAACTAAATTCTTAACATTTTCTAAAAAAACAACTTTAGGTCTGTGTTTTTTCACTATTTGTTCAATATCAAAAAATAGCGTTCCACGACTATCAGAGAAACCTTTTTGGTGACCAGCAATCGAAAAAGCCTGACAAGGAAAGCCTGCACAGAGGATATCAAATTTTTCTGGAATTTGATCTTTAATTTCTTGTTTGGTGATATCTCCTAAAGGTTTTAGATTATGATTAACCTCATAAGTTTTTTGTGCATTTTTATCCCATTCACTGGCAAAGACACATTTTCCTCTCAATTCTTTAAGAGCAAAGTGGAAACCTCCAATACCAGCAAATAAGTCAATAAAAGTAAATTTTGGATTATTCATTTCTAAGTTAATTTGTATTTAATAACTTTTCAGTATATCAAAAAGCCATGTAGTTATACTCGGTAATAATAGTTAAGATCGGCAAAATCCCACCTTATTTCAATTTATCTATTTACATTAATTTACCTATTTACATTTGGTTTTGGCCAAATTCACGGCGGCGGTCAGGCTTTTTTCGTTGACTTCGCCGGTGATGGTTTGTTTGTAACCGCATTTCGGCGCTTCGACGACAGTGAAAGGCAATACGCCGACGTTGTTGCCGTGGGCTTTCATGAAGTTGCGGCTGTTGGCGCCGGTGTAACGCCAAATCGGGTAGCTGACCGGCGTTTGTTTCAGGAATTTGCCGATGTTGTCAGTGGTATCCAGTGCGATGCCGACCATATCGACGCTGCCTTTTTTCTGCGCTTTGTACCATGCGGACATGGCGGGCATTTCTTTACGGCAGGGGCCGCACCAGGTTGCCCAAAGGTTGACCACGCGCACGGGGGCTTTGAGCGATTCCAGGCTTTGCGGTTTGTTGTCCTGCCAACCTGCCGTTTCATCGGCGGCAAAGGCCGGCGCAGCGGTAAAAACGGCGGCGGACAAGAGAAGGGCGGTTAAGGCTTTCATGGTTGTATCCTTGAGGTTGCCAATCGAAATTGGGTTTATTGTAAAACGGTTTGGTGGGTATGCCTACCGATTCATATCAAGATATCAGGTAAAAAGTTTGAGTAAAAATCAGTTGCAGACGATAATAACCGCCATCATTGAATGATTTTGCAATAATACGGAGAATTTCATGCCGTCTGAATTCACACTTTATCACAACCCGCGTTGTAGCAAATCGCGTGCCGCGCTGGCTTTGCTCGAAGAAAAAGGCGTTGCCGCCGACGTGGTCAAATATCTGGATACCGCGCCCGATTTGGCGACTTTGCAGGATATGTTTGCCAAACTCGGCATCGAATCGGTGCGCGGCATGATGCGCACGAAAGACGATTTGTACAAAGAATTGGGTTTGGACAATCCTGATTTGGACAATGCCGCCCTGCTTCAGGCAATCGCCGAACACCCCGCCCTGCTCGAGCGTCCCGTTTTGGTAACGCCTACGCGCGCAGCCATCGGCCGTCCGTTGGAAAACATTGCCGCCCTACTCGGCTGATGGGGTTGGATAAGGCCGTCTGAAGATGATTTCCCTGCTTAAAAGCCGCAACGGACTGCGATATTACCTGTTTCGCGGCCTTGCTTTGAGCGTTTTGCTGGTGTGCGGTATTTTTTTGAGCGGCACATGGCAGATTTACCGGACAGGTTCGCACACCTTGCCGAAGGACGCTCATGCCGATGCGGCGGTGGTATTGGGTGCGGCGGCGTGGGACAAACGCCCGTCGCCGGTATTCCGTGAGCGCATCAACCACGCTATCACGCTCTACCAAAGCCATCGTGTCGGCAAAATCATTTTCACCGGCGGCACGCCCAAAAAAGGATTCATGACCGAAGCCGAAGTGGGGCGCCGATACGCGCTCAAGCAGGGCATACCGGCGCACAATATCCTGTTTGAAAACACGTCGCGCAACACTTACGAAAACCTGCGCAATATCGTTCCCATCATGCACGCCAACGGCATCGGCAGCATTATCGTTGTCAGCGACCCGTATCATTTGGCGCGCGCCGAAGAAATGGCCGCCGATTTGGGCTTGTCAGACGCACAGTTCTCCGCCACCCCGACCACGCGCTTTGACGAGCGCAACAAGAAAGCCAAGTTCCTGATGCAGGAGAGCTATTCTTTGTTTCTCTACCGTATCGGCAAATGGAGCGATGCAGTTTGGAATTGGATAGGTGCTTGAGCTTTCGGTAATCCATGTAAAAGGCCGTCTGAAGCCTTTTAGGTTTCAGACGGCCTAAATGTATTCTTACTTATTGATATTGATTTGCAGCTACACTGCCAAAAAAGACTACAGCCAGTACCAGATAAATTACCATTACGATGGCAAACAGAATCAAGGTAGCCTTGAAATAATTAGCTTTATTTGGATTGGTGTTTGAGCCGAATGCCCATACAAGCATCATAACTATATTGACCAGCGGAATCATCATAATCAAGTTTGTTATCAACCATTCTTTGACGCTTACAATTGGAGCCTGTTGATGGCCGATTTGGTTTTGTCCGTTCATTATGTACTCAGTAATTTTGTTGAAAGAACAGTAATTATACTCATTAAATCTTTATCGGCATAGCATGCTCAGGCCGTCTGAATCTTCAGACGGCCTGAGCCTATGATTTTTGCAGCCGCTATTTCAATCGGATGTAAAACGTACCGTCCGGCACGACGGGCAGGTATTTGCGGTAGAAGTCCAGATAGGTCTTGTTTGGGTCTATGTCGGCAAACTGCTGCGGATACAGGGTTTTGGCGATAAATTGCGCGCTGGCCAAATCGGTGAGCGAGCGGGAGGCGGTGTGGTAGATGCCGTAAACGCGTTTGTTTTTGACGGCAGGAATGTCTGCCCAGCCTTTGCGTTTGACAAATCCGGCCAGTCGGCGTTGCGCATCGGCCTGGCTGATGCCTATGCCCATCGCCATAATGTCAGGCTTGTCTTTATGGCCGTTTTCCGTCCCCGAAATGACGATGACGTCGGGTTTGGCCGTCAGGAATTTTTCAGGGTTTACCGGTCCCCAGTTTTTAACGTAAGGCGCGGCGATATTGTTGCCGCCTGCTGTGTCGGCAATCGCGCCCCACATATCTTTGCCGAAGGTGTAGCTGTATTCGGACGGGCCTTTGTCGCCGAACTCGATATAGATTTTCGGTTTGGACTGCTTGGCGCGTGCGACGCGTTTTTGGATGTCGGCAATGCCTCGGGCGTATTCGGCGGCAATTTTTTGGGCGCGCGCCTGCGTACCGTTGAGTTCGCCGAAAATTTCCGCACTGCGCGTGTGCCGCGCGACGGTTTCGGCGTTGAAATCGACCACGACGACGGGTATGCCTGCCGCTTTAATGCGCGGCAGATGGGTGGCGACGGCCTTATACTGCCAGTCGGCCAGAATCAATACGTCCGGCTTGAGCGCGAGCGTTTTCTCCAGTGAAAACGTGCCGGTGCTGATGTTGCCGATGTCGGCAATGTTTTGCAGCGTAGGCAGCTTCTGTTTGAACATCGCCCAGCTGCCGGGATTGAATTTCTCCCAAAACTCACGCGAAATGCCGATGACGTTTTTAAATTTGTCCGCGCCCGTTACCGCGATATAGTCGGGATAGTAAAACGCCAAAACCGCGCGTTTGACAGGGACATCGACTTTGACTTCGCGTCCCAATACGTCTTTGATAGTTTTGATTTCGGCTTGGGCAAAAAGGGGCAGGAGGGCGAGGGCGGCAAATAAAGCGCGTTTGTTCATGAGCGGATACTTTCAAAGAAATGATTATCATTTGTTTTGTTTTCAGGAGAAAAGTTCCCAGACGGTCCTTCTGCGCCGACATTATTTTCAGACGGCCTTACATTGTTTAAACCTTGCCGAAAAAGTAAAATAACCATTTTAAAAGATTTTGGAGCCATCATGACCGTCAAAACCCGTTTCGCCCCCAGCCCCACCGGCTACCTGCACATCGGCGGCGTACGCACCGCCCTGTTCTCATGGGCGTTTGCCCGCCATCATAAAGGCGAGTTCCTATTGCGTATCGAAGACACCGACTTGGCGCGCTCTACTGCCGAATCCGTCAACATCATCCTCGACGGCATGAAATGGGTCGGCCTGGACTACGACAATGCCGACAACGTCGTTTACCAAACCCGCCGTTTCGACCGCTACAAAGAAGTCATCGCCGAACTTTTAGAAAAAGGCCATGCCTACTACTGCTATTGCAGCAAAGAAGAGTTGGAAGCCATGCGTGAGAAAGCCGAAAAAGAAGGCACGGCGACGTACGACCGCCGCTGGCGTCCGGAAGAAGGCAAAACCCTGCCCAAAATCCCGGCCGACGTGCAACCCGTCGTCCGTTTCAAAACGCCTTTGGACGGCGTCACCAAATGGACGGACTTGGTCAAAGGCGAAATCTCCATTCCCAACGAAGCACTCGACGACCTGATTATCGCCCGCGCCGACGGCACGCCGACTTACAACTTCTGCGTCGTCGTGGACGACTACGACATGGGCGTTACCCACGTTATCCGCGGCGACGACCATGTGAACAACACCCCGAAACAAATCAACATCTTAAAAGCCATTGGCGCCACCCTGCCCGAATACGGCCACCTGCCCATGATTCTCAACGAGCAAGGCAAAAAGATCTCCAAACGCAGCGGCGATACCGTTGCTATTACCGACTTTGGCGCGATGGGCATCCTGCCCGAAGCCATGCTCAACTATCTGGCTCGTTTGGGCTGGGCGCACGGCGACGACGAATTCTTCACAATGGAACAATTCATCGAATGGTTTGATTTGAAAGACGTTTCCCCATCTCCAAGCCGTATGGACTTGAAGAAACTCTACTGGATCAACGGCGAACACATCAAAATCACGCCTAACGACAAACTCGCCGAACTCGTCAAACCCCGCCTCGCCCTGCGCGATATCCATGAAACCAGCAAGCCCGCTTTGGAAGACGTGTTGGCATTGGTCAAAGACCGCGCCCAAGACCTGAACACGCTTGCCGACGAGTGCCTCTACTTCTACGTCAAACAAACCCCTGCCGAAGCAGATGTGCAGAAACACTGGGACGATGAAGCCGCCGCCCGTATGCTGCGCTTTGCCGAACGCCTCGAGGGTTTGGAAGACTGGAACGCCGAAGCCATCCACGACCTCTTCAAACCTTTCTGCGACGAAGAAGGCATCAAAATGGGCAAACTCGGTATGCCTTTGCGCCTCGCTGTCTGCGGTACGGCAAAAACTCCAAGCGTTGATGCCGTATTGGCATTAATCGGCAAAGAAGAAGTGTTGAAACGGATTCGTTCGTAAGGCATGAATAATGATAAAAGGCCGTCTGAAAATTTTTCAGACGGCCTTTTGGGTTGTTCAGATTTAGTCTTCAGACTATAATCATTACGTCTTTATAAGGGTATGATTATGAAAAAAATTTCTTTTAAAGTTATTCTAGTACTCATATTTATATTAATAGTGTTTATTTGTCTATTTTTTAGATTTTTTAATGTAAATAATAACTTATTTCCATTAATTCAAGGAAAAAATAGTATCCCTTTAATCGAGATTTTTAATGGGTATGATGAAGTTTGTATTCAAGAACCTTATGTATTGGAAACTGATTTTGAAAATAAATTAGGACAAGATTTATTTTTTTACAAGATGGTAGAAGATAAAACAATATTTTGGGGTAAAAAAAATGGAAAATTTGAGAAGGTTTATTACATTGAATCATGGCCTATGAACAAACAACCCGAAGTTTGTTATCCCATAAATAAAAATATTTGTTTACAGGCAGAAATATCAAATAATTCAAGTTTTTCTAACTTTAATTTAGGGAAGTGTGAAAATGAGTGACTACTATTATAGCCCTAGTACTTTTGTGTCGTATGCAGTAAAAAAGGCTAATGAATATGGTGGCTTTGCAGGCGAAGATGATAAAAGACCACATAATAATAGTTATGATGCATATAGACATGCTCTTTTAAGTGCAGTTATTACTCAAAATATTCAAAAAGTAGCTGAAAGTACATTAATATCTGGTTCTGGTATCGTTTACCCTGTATTTCAGGATCAATTTCATGAATTATCTAAGGCAATAGGACGTGATCGAGCTAAAGCAATACTTGATGATCATGAAGATATTTCTAATAAGCCTGCTAACATGAGTATGGAAGATTGGCGAAAAGAAGTTAACATGGATAAATGGAATAATGCCGTTGGACAAAAGGAATATTTCAAATGGGAGCAAGCAAAAATCAAGGGAGAAACTAAAGATCCATTGGAAAAATGGATCTATGATGCAGTAAAAAGAGGAGAGACGATAAATAATTTGAAAGATAATCGCGTTTTTACTGAGGAAATGAAATTATCATTTAAAAATGAGAAAGAACAGCTACTACAATATTCACAGTCCTTTTTTGTATCTAAACTACAATCTCTTGCCCCAGAAACCCAAAATCTTTTCAATGCAGTAAAAGGACATCTAACCGAATACCATGAGAAAAATGGGATACCGATTGAGGAAGCAAAACTGCAAAACTCTGCAATGGCTCTTACTGCGTTGGGTTATTCCAAAAAAATGACAGATGTCACGCTGTTTAATGTAAAAGACGGACAGTATCTGATTGGTGAGCGTAATCCCATATTGAATCGAGTATCTATGGATATGCAGACAGCAGCCTATATTCCGATAGAAGAAAGCCTTGCAAAGGTTCAGGAAGCGACGCAGCGTTTTGAGTATGAAGAACAGCAAAGACAGTATGCGCAGTCACAAGCACAGGGGATAAGTCGTTCTTAAAACGTAATTAAAGGGAAGGCTGTCTGAAATGTTTCAGACGGCCTTTTATAATAAAACCAGAAAATAATGGAATAAGGCGGAGAATATGAGAAAATAATAGCCACCTGCCTGTCACAACTGCCGATTGAATTAATTTTTATCATCAGCCTGAATGTCCGGATTAGATAAAATAAACCATCAAGAACAAAGACCAATAAGCCTATTATGTAAACTTGACAGCTGAAAAATCGGCTCTGCGCTTTACTTTTACAAATCAAACAACTTTAAAGGAAAACCCATGAAAAAAACCTTACTTGCCCTGATGATGTTATCTGCCGCCGCGGCGTATGCCGGTGAGGCGGAAGACCGTTTGCTGTCTGTCCAATCGGTTTACCGTGCCGCTTTGCATGAGCAAAACAGCAATGACAGCAAAATCATTTCCCTGCAAAGCGATTTGGAAAGCGCGCAGCGCCGTTTGCAGGCTGCGCAATCCGATATTGACCGTTTGAAAGGCGAAATTCAGACGGCCTTGGCTCAGAAAGAGCAGCAAAATGCCAAGCTGCAACAAGCCGGCCAGATGTTGGATGCGGCGTGGAATGCTGTTTACGGTGTAGGCGGCAGCAAGGCGAATCAATAATTTAGACATTGTATTATTTGCGTTTTACGCTTCTTTTATTATATTTATAAGGAAACCTCATGTCCCTACCTCCCTGCCCGAAATGCCACTCCGAATACACTTACGAAGACGGCGCCCAATACGTTTGTCCTGAGTGCGCCCATGAGTGGAACGAGGCCGATGCTGCGGCCGTCGGCGATGATGCCTTGGAAGTCAAAGATGCCAACGGCGCGGTCTTGCAAGATGGCGATACGGTTGTCTTGATTAAAGATTTGAAAGTCAAAGGCAGCTCTATGGTCATCAAGCAAGGCACCAAAGTCAAAGGCATCCGCCTGCAAGAGGGCGACCACAATATCGGTTGCAAAATTGATGGCAGCGCGATGAACTTGAAATCTGAGTTCGTCAAAAAAGCCTAAAGATTTTATTTTTGAAAGGCCGTCTGAAATCCTAATATCAGGTTTCAGACGGCCTCCATCTATTTCATTCAAGATAAAATAAATACTTATTTAAAATTGAATGAGTTTTATAAATTTGAATTTTGGGCCGTCTGAAAAAGCGGCTGCAAAATGTTCCGCACATACGCGGGTGCAAAACCGTTAAAATAACGCTTTCCCCTATTTTACGGAACCATTATGCCTCAGCCGACCGCCAAACAGATTTTGCACGAAGTATTCGGTTATCCCGAATTTCGTGGCAAGCAGGAGGCTATCGTCAATGCTTTGGCCGGCGGCGAGAGTTTGATGGTGCTGATGCCGACGGGCGGGGGCAAGTCTTTGTGTTACCAGATTCCGGCACTGATGCGCGAAGGCGTGGCGGTTGTCGTATCGCCGCTGATTGCGCTGATGAACGACCAAGTAGCCAGCCTGCATGTGGCCGGGATTGAAGCGGCAGCAGTCAACAGCAGTACATCGGCAGATGAGGCGCGCGATATTGCCGACAAGCTTGCCCAAGGCCGTCTGAAACTGCTTTATGTCGCGCCGGAACGCTTGGTTACCGACCGCTTTTTGCGTTTTCTCGACCAACAAACCGTCAGCCTGTTTGCCATTGATGAGGCGCATTGTGTCAGCCAATGGGGACACGATTTCCGCCCCGAATATCAACAGCTCGGCATGCTTGCCGAACGCTATCCGAACGTCCCGCGCATCGCCCTGACCGCTACCGCCGATGCGGCCACGCGCGCCGACATCAAGCATTATCTGCATTTGGACAATGCGCCCGAATTTATTTCCAGCTTTGACCGCCCGAATATTTATTATCAGGTTATCGAAAAAAATAATGGAAAAAAACAATTGCTGGATTTCATCCGCAAGCAGATGCATGGGCAAAGCGGTATTGTGTATTGCCTAAGCCGCAAAAAAGTCGAGGATGTGGCGCAGTTTTTGTGTGAAAACGGCTTGGAGGCGATTCCGTATCATGCCGGTTTGAGCATGGACGTGCGCGAGGAAAACCAACGCCGCTTTACGCATGAAGACAATATTATTGTGGTGGCGACCGTGGCGTTCGGCATGGGCATAGACAAACCCGACGTGCGCTTTGTCGCCCATCTCGATATGCCCCAAAGTGTCGAACATTTCTATCAGGAATCGGGGCGCGCCGGCCGGGACGGGCTGCCTGCCGTGAGCTGGTTGTGTTACGGCTTGAACGATTGGGTGTTGCTGCGCGAACGGATTGCCGAGGGCAACAGCGACGAGGTGCAAAAGCAAATCGAAATGCAAAAACTCGATGCCATGCTTTCCGTCTGCGAAACCGCCGCCTGCCGTCGCGTACTGCTGCTCAAACATTTCGGAGAAGAATCCGAACCCTGCGGCCATTGCGACAACTGCCTGCATCCGCCCGTACGGTTTGACGGTACGGTGTTGGTGCAAAAATTACTCAGCTGCGTGTACCGCGCTGGACAACGTTTTGCCGCCGGTTACATCACCAACCTTTTGCGCGGCAAAAGCGACGATTGGATACAGCGCAACGGCCATGACAAATTATCCACATTCGGCATTGGCAGCGAACAGACCGACAAGGAATGGCGCAGCGTCATCCGCCAGTGCATCAGCCTGGGCTATCTCACTGTCAACGTCGAGCAGCATCAAGCCTTGCAGCTGACCGACGCGGCCAAAAAAGTCCTCAAGGGTGAAACCGAAGTCATGCTGCGCCCCCTGCGCCGCGAAAAAACGGCCACCCAAAAGCCGAAAGACGATTGGTTGCGCACCGAGCGCGAAGAGCGTTTGTGGCAGGCATTACGCCAATGGCGGCAACAACGCGCCCGGGCAGAGGAAGTACCGGCCTATGTGGTTTGCGGCGACAAAACCCTGCGCGATATTGTCGAAAAAATGCCCCGAAGTTTGGAAGATTTGCATCAAATCTACGGCTTGGGCGAGGCGAAAATTAATAAATTCGGTTTGGAGATACTCGACGTTTGCGAAACGGCCGAAGCCGGTACGGTTTCCACAGATAACACACAAGTTATCCCCAGCTTGGGCGAGCGCGAACAGGCCTTAAAACAGGCTTTGGAAACTTGGCGCGAGCAGCAGGCAAGTGCCGATCAAGTCACACTGGGAACGGTGTTCTCCAACGAAAGCATGGATGACTTGCTGACCAATACGCCTGCCGAACCCATCGATCTTTTAGGCGTGTATAAACTCGGCGAAAAACGTATCGAACAATACGGCGAGGGCATTTTAAACATCTGCCGCCCGTTTTCAGACGGCCTGAGCGAAGAGGACAAACGCAAACGCCGATTGATGCGCCGCCTGCTTCAGTGGAACATCGATACTGCCCGTCATGAAGGTCTCGAAGCCTATCAGATATGCAGCAAAGTCACCCTGCGCGCCATTGCCGCCCGACGGCCGCAAGATTTGGCGGAGCTGGCGGAAATCCACGGCATGAATGAGGAAAAAACCGACAAATATGGCGCGGAAATTGTTGAATTGTGCAAACAAGCGGATTAATGGATTGCGATTATCATCAAAGGCCGTCTGAAACCCAATCAAGCATGGTGTTTCAGACGGCCTTTTGAATTTTTAATCTTTATAAAACAATGAATAAGAAAATAACTTTATTTATTTCGTCAGTTTTTTAAAGCTGCCGCGTCTAAACAGGCATGAAAGATGGGATGGTGCCGATGGATTTTTTGTCCCATCCCATTCGACACACACATTGATTAGGAAAATAAATGAACACCTCATCCAACCCCTCTTGGCAGGCCGCTTTCGGTTTGTTGACGCTCAGGCTTTTTGCTGCGTATGAATTTCTTGAATCCGGCTTGGAAAAATGGAACGGGGAAAACTGGTTTGCAGATATCAACAGTCAATTTCCCTTTCCGTTCAATTTGTTGCCGGATACGATCAACTGGAATTTGGCGATGTGGGCGGAACTGGTTTTGCCTGCGCTGCTCATCGTCGGCTTGGCAACGCGGCTGTCCGCGCTGGGATTGATGGTTGTGACGGCTGTCGCATGGTCTGCGGTACATGCCGGCTTAGGGTACAATGTGTGCGACAACGGTTATAAAATGGCACTGATTTATTTGGTGGTTTTATTTCCTGTCCTATTGCAGGGCGCAGGCCGTCTGTCTTTGGATGCACTGCTGAAGAAACGCTGTTGCCGCATCAAGCATTTTCTTTAAGGATTATCTTTAAGGATTATCTTTAAGGATTAATGGTCGCGGGCCGACTTTAAATGCCCGATATTATCCCTTGATTTATTTAAACCCATATTTTAAAAAGGAAGTTGAAATGAAAAAAAATGTAGCTGCTGCTTTGGCCGGTGCGCTGTCCCTGTCTCTGGCTGCCGGCGTTGTTGCCGCTGATAAAGCCGCCAGCGACGTGGCTGTTGAGAAAACTGTTAAAGCTGCCGAAGGTACTTGCGGCGCGTCTGCCAAAGCCGGTGAAGGTTCTTGCGGCGCAGCCATGAAAAAAGCCCATGCTAAAAAAAGCAAAGCATCTAAAGCCAAAGCTGCCAAAGTAGTAGAAGGCAAATGCGGCGAAGGTAAATGCGGTTCTAAATAATCCTGCAACATACCTTTAACAAAGTCGCATTTTATGAACGAAAATGCGACTTTGTCGTTCATACGGCACCATAACAGGACATCACCATGATTCAACATGCAGGCTTGGGCTACCGCCGCGACTTGGCGGAAGACTTCCTCTCGCTTTCAGACGACAGCCCGATACGCTTTATCGAAGCCGCCCCCGAAAACTGGCTGAAAATGGGCGGCAGGGCGCGCAAACAGTTTGACCGCGTGGCGGAACGGCTGCCGCTGGCATTGCACGGATTATCCATGTCGCTGGGCGGACAAGCCCCGTTGGATACCGCCTTGATAGACGGAATCAAAGAAATGATGCGCCGTTATGATTGCACGTTTTTCTCCGACCATTTGAGCTACTGCCACGATGGCGGTCATCTTTACGATTTGTTGCCGCTGCCTTTCACTGAAGAAATGGTGCAACATACCGCGCGGCGTATCCGCGAAGTGCAGGATCGGTTGGGCTGCCGTATTGCCGTAGAAAACACCTCCTACTACCTGCATTCTCCGCTTGCCGAGATGAACGAGGTCGAGTTCCTCAACGCCGTTGCCCGTGAAGCCGACTGCGGTATTCATTTGGACGTGAACAATATTTACGTCAACGCCGTCAACCACGGCCTGTTGTCGCCCGAAGCCTTTTTAGAAAATGTGGATGCAGGGCGCGTGTGCTATATCCATATTGCCGGACATGATGTGGAAACACCGGAATTGTTGATTGATACCCACGGCGCGGCGGTATTGCCGACCGTTTGGGATTTGCTCGAACTGGCCTATGCCAAACTGCCGACGATTCCGCCCACCCTGTTGGAACGCGATTTCAATTTTCCGCCTTTTGCCGAACTCGAAGCCGAAGTCGCCAAAATCGCCGACTATCAAACGCGTGCCGGAAAGGAATACCGCCGTGCAGCCTGAAACCTCCGCTCAATATCAACACCGCTTTGCCCAAGCCATACGCGAAGGCAAAGCCGCCGACGGATTGCCGCAAGAGCGGTTGAATGTCTATATCCGCCTGATACGCAACAATATTCACAGCTTTATCGACCGCTGCTATACCGAAACGCTGCAATACTTTGACAGCGAAGAATGGGGCCGTCTGAAAGAAGGTTTCGTCCGCGACGCGCGCGCCCAAACGCCCTATTTTCAAGAAATTCCCGGCGAGTTTCTCCGATATTGCCAAAGCCTGCCGCTTTCAGACGACCTCTTGGCATTGATGGACTTTGAACACACCCAGCTGCTCGCCGAAACCGCTCAAACCGACAGCGAAGCCTCGCCTGCCGATTCAGACGATTTGGCTTATACCCTTTCTCCCGCCGCCTTTGTGCGCCGTTATCAGTATGACGTGACCGACGAATTGCAGGAGGCGGAAACTGCTGTTTTGGTGTGGCGCGATAAGGAAGACGACGTGATGTATCAAACGCTCGACGATTTCGACGCCTTATTGCTGGAAACGCTGGCAGAGACGCCCACTTCCCTAAACGGCCTGCAAACCATGCTGGCAGAGTTCATGCCTTCTGAAAACGTTTGGCAGGACGCATTAAGGCAGAAATGGACGGAATGGTTGGAGCAGGGCATTTTGGTTGCAGCATAAATCAAGGCCGTCTGAAACGGGCGCAGTCGGTTCCGGTAAAACAAAAATACTACTGAAATCGTTTATAGATTCAATCGCATGCTCTTGCCGTATCAGCGTAAAATCAGAAGCATATTGATCATTCATTTCATACTGATACATTATGGCCCTACCCGAACTGACCGATGCCGAGCTTGCCGAATCCCGTAAACTGCTGCTGCGCTTTGCCCATATCCAGCTGCCCGACCGCCCCGATTTGGCGGAAGACCTTGTGCAGGAAACCATGCTTTCCGCCTACCGTGCGGCCGAAGGTTTCAAAGGAGATGCACAAGTGAGTAGCTGGTTGTTTGCAATCTTAAAAAACAAAATTACCGACTGCCTGCGCCAAATCGGGCGGCAACGCCAAGTTTTCGTCACGCGCGACGAGGAAGCCTTGGATGAAGCTTTTGAAGGACATTTTGCCGCCGACGGGCATTGGACGGATGAAGGACAGCCTCAGGGTTGGGACTCGCCCGAAGCCAGTTTGAACAATAAAGAGTTCTACCAAGTTTTGCAGACTTGCCTCTACCATCTGCCGGAAAACACCGCCCGCGTGTTTACCATGAAAGAAATTCTCGGTTTTTCAAGCGATGAAATCCGCGAACAATGCGGCATCAGCCATGCCAACTATCACACCATCATGCACCGCGCGCGCGAAACCTTGCGCCAGTGTCTGCAAATCAAATGGTTCTCCCATGTCTGACAGGAAAACGCCATGAAAAAATGCCGCAAAATAACTGATCTGATTTCCAAACAGCAAGACCAAGTGCGTCTCAGTCTTTTTAACCGCATTGCCCTTGCCGTGCACCTGTCGCTCTGTCCCCGTTGCCGCGAATATAAGAAACAGCTCGAATTAATCAGCAACGCCATGCACAAGATGTTTCGATGATTCAAAAAAGGCCGTCTGAAACCTACCCCTGTCCGTTTCAGACGGCCTTTTTGTGTCCGCTTGATTTATCGCTAACCTTGAATAAGCCGTGGCTTGCCGCTCACTTTTTTAGCTGCATTTGTTTTCAAACTTGTGCCGTTGGCCTTTGTTTTTTGAGGTATGGCTGCGGATTTTGATACGGTAGAACAAGATAAAGGCCGTCTGAAAGATGAATTTCAGACGGCCTTTATCACGGCTTTTAGTGTTGCTCTTCCGGTTCCGGTTTGTCTTTGCCGAACAGGTTGTCAAAGCGGATGGTGTATTTCAATTCGCCGCCAGAGGAGCGCGTGCCGATGCGGGCAATGGCTTGGATGGCGCGGGTCAGTTGGTACACGAGTTTGACGGATTGTTCGGCGCTGGAGATACCGTATTCGTAACCTGCGTAGAGATTGTTGGTAAGCTGTTTGCCGACGGTCAGGACTTGTTCGGCAGGGTTGAGCTCGCCGGTTTGGGCGTTGCGGCTGCGTTTGCTGGTAAAGCCCAAATCATCCACGAGGCCGATGCGGTCGTTGACTTGGCCGGCAAGCAATGCGCTGGCGGCGGCGGAGAGTGTGGCGTTGTCGCCGTCGCTGCCACTGCTGGCACGGTTGAGGATGAGCCAGGAGAGTTTGTCTTTTTCGCTCATGGCTTCTTTGGCAACCAAGGTCACGCGCGGATTGCTGAGGCTGCCGAGGACTTCGACACCTGCGCCGACCGGGGAGAGACGGCGTTCGGCACGGATGTTGAGGTTCGGATCGGTCAGCGGGCCGACAAAGGAAACCGAGCCTTTGGTGATGTCGAGGTCTTGGCCGTAGGCTTTGTAGCGGCCTTTGACAACGCGCACGGTACCGACGCCTTGGACGGCTTCGCCCGGACGGGACGTGATGGTCAGTTTGCCGCCGATGGTAACGTCTGCGCCGTAGCCGACAAAACGGACATTGTCGTTGATGTTCAAGACAAGGTTCAGATTAATCGGCGTGGTGGCCGTTGCTTCTTTTTTGGTTTCGCCCAGTACAACCACGTCATCGTCGAGGGTCGGCATGGAGGATTTCTGCGAACCGAACATGCCGTAGTCGGTGTTGAGCGTGCCGTTGAGCGAGACGCCTTTTTCCGGATTGTAGAGGACTTTGGCCGCGCCGGAGAGCTGCAGTCGGCGGTTTGGACGCGAGAGGGTGCGGTATTTGTCGAAGACGATGTCTACGTCGACATCGGGGTTGGCGTTGGCAAGGTTGACCGCACCTTTGAGCTCAATCGTGCCGCCACGGTGGAATTTGAGGCTGTCGATCACCCATTTTTGACCCTGCAGGCGTGAACGCAAGACGCCGTTATCGAGAATCAGGCCTTGGGTTTGATGGCGGTAATAGAGGTTGTCGCCGTTAATCAGGCCGCTCAGTTGCGGATCGTTCAGACGGCCTGCCAAGTTGACGGCGGCGTTCAGACGGCCTTTGAGGGTTTGGCCGACGGGCAGGAAGTTGCGGAAGACTTCGAGGTTGGCAACATTCAGGTTGAGCTTGCCACTCAGAGGGGCGGTGTCGAAGCTGCTGCCCTGACCGATGTTGACGGTACCGTCGGCCCGGCCGTAATTGGTTTGGAGGTCGAGGTTGCTGTTGATGGTAGGCGAACCGAGTCGGCCGCCGATGGTGGCGGTCGCGTTCAGACGGCCTGCAATGCCTTGGGCTGTCGCCGGCATAAAGGATTTGAGCGAGCCTAAATCGGGAACGCTGATATTGACTTTGCCGCTGACGGGAGCGTTGTTGATGTTGTTGCCGAACTGTTGGGCGATGCCGAGCGTGCCGTCAACTTTGCCGAAGCGGGTGTTGCCTTCCAGCGTGCTGTCGATGCGGCCGTTTTGGAAACGGGTGCGCAGGGCGAGCGCGGAAAGTCCCAAAGGCTGTTTGTTTTTCGGATCTTTGCCCGGCAGAATGATGTCGCCGCTTTGACGGTTGATGTTGAGGAAGCCGCGCGCGTTTTGACTGTACGCCAAATCCCAGTCGCCGCCCAAGACGAGGTTGTGTTCGATAGGCGGAGTGTAGAAATTGTGCAATTCGGTAATGTGCAGATTTTGTGCGCTGCCTTTACTGGTAATGCCGGCTTTCTTGTCCCAAACGAAATTTTGCAGGTTGAGGTTGCCGCCCATGGCCGCCCAGCGCGCGCTGCTGAGGGAGACGTGTTCGCTGCCGGCTTCGAGGTTGAGGCGGTTTTGCAGTTTGAGGTTGAACGCGCCGCTGATGTCGAGCGTGTCGACCGTGCCTTTCCATTGGGTTTGGTCTTTGTTGAGGCCGCCGGCGGCGTCGAGGTCGAGCTTGTAGCGTTTGTTGTCCACCGCCATGTTGCTGTTGCCGCGGATGTGGTGGTGCGAGCCTGTGCCGCTGATGAGCAGGTTGACGTTGTCGATCATGGCCGCACCGCCGGAGACGGCGATGTGTTCACCTTTGATGTCGGCACTCAGCGGACGGTTGGTGTCGGGCGAACCTTTGAGCTTGAAGTCGAGGGTGCGGATGTTGACGGCATCGGCGACTTTGAAGTTGCGCGCTTCGCCGTTCAAATCGGCTTCAAGGGTTTTGAGGCCGTCTGAAAAGCTGCCGGAGATGTAGCCGCGCGCGTTGAGCAGGCCGCCCAAGCCGAAGCCGAAACGCGACAAATCGGGGGCGGTAATGTTGAGGTTGAGGCGGTCGCCTTTTTTGCCGAAGCTGCCGTTGGTTTTGACGATGTTGTTGCCGAGGGTAAGGTCGGTCAGGGCGCGCGAGAGGTGTTTGTTTTCATAGGCGACGTCGGCTTTGCCGCTGAGCGGAACGCCGTTGAGCGTACTCGGTGCAAACTGCATTTTGCCGGCGAATTTTTCTTGCGCCAGTATGCCGGTCAAGTTGATGTTGCCGTTGACGCTGCCTTGCGGAAGCTGCGGATCGATGCGCGCAGGGTTGAAGGCTTTGCTGACGATGTCCAGTTGCAGTTTGCGGTCTTTGAAGAGTTCGAGCGAGCCTTTGGCATTGAGTTCGCCGCCGTTTTGCGGAATCAGGCGGACTTTGTCGAGCTTGAGCGTGCGCTGGCCGAGCTGTTTGTCGGTTTGGAAAAACAGCATGCCGTCTGTGCGCGCGAATCCGCTGTCGAGATTCCAGTTGACGACGGGGGAGGAGGTTTCGCCTTTGACGTCGATACTGCCGTTCAGACGGCCTGCGATGTTTTGACGGACAAAGTCGTCCGCGCCGGTATTGTTGATGCCCAGTGCGAGTTTGAGCTGGTCTTGGGCGGTGTCGATAGAGCCGGATACATCAATGCTGCCGTCTTTGAGCAGGCCGACGCCGATGTCTTCGATTTTGACCGTGCCTTTGTCGTCGACGATGAATTCGCCGAGGATGCGTTTGACGGGGATATGGTTTTCATCGGCAAAACCGGCTTGGTCGTTTTCCAAGTCAATCGAGCCTTCCAGTGCAACGCCGTCTGTAAAGGACGGAATGGTGGTGGCGTCGAAATTCAGACGCGCTTTGGGCAGGCTGGGCAGGAAGGCCTGCGGATTGATGTTGGAACCTTTAACCAGGATTTCACCGACGGTTTCGTTGAGGCTGTCGGCGAATGGGTGGATGGTGGATTTGGCAGACAAATGAACGTTGTCGCCGTCGAGCAGCAGGTCGGTGGATACGTCTTGCAGGCTGCCCCACAGGCGCACCGTGCCGTGTATGGTTTCGCCCTCAAGCTGGCCTTTGGTGTAGATGGCGGTATTGAGGACGTAAGGTTTGTTCAAACCGAGCACCACCGCGCCTGTCGAGCTGCTCCAGGGCGTATCGGCGGTTTTGATGTGGAGGCGGTGTTCTTTTTTGTCGTAATGGTAGGCCGCGTGCAGATGGTCGAGATAGACGGTCTGCTTGTCAAAATGCTTGCCCACGCTGATTTTGCCGGTTTCCAAACGATCGAGATAGGCGGTAACGGGCAAGTCTATGCTGTCGGGCAGGCCTTTTGACGGCTCTTCTTCTTTGGGCGGCGTGCGCTTGGTCACGATGGCGATGTCGCCGGCCACGACTTCGGTAATATGCAAAGACGGACAGAACAGCTCGGACGGTTTCCAATCAAAGCGGAAGCTGCTGATTTTGATGTCCGCACCTTCTGTTTCAATCAACCATTTGTCGCCTTCAAAACCTTCAATCAGCGTGCCTTTCAGTGTGTCCGAAGAGATTTTGACGCCGAACCATGACGGAATTTTGTACAAACCGAAACGCAAACCCGATTCCGTGCCGACCAGCCAGCCGATTGCGCCGGCGGAAACGGTCAATACGCCCAAGGTGGACAGGACAAAGCCGCGCAACAGGCGTTTTTTGCGCTTTGGCGGGGCGGGCTGTTGTTCAGACGGCGTGGAAGTGTTTGCAGTATCGGTCATGATATTTTTCTGTTTGTCTGTTGTCCAGACGGCCTGGAATGGCTGAGGCCGTCTGAAAGAATGGATGGTGAGTATGTTTTTAAAACCTTGTGCCCAAACTGATGTGCCAGCGGATTTTCTTGTCGTGATGGCCATAGGCAATGTCGAAGGAGAACGGCGCAACCGGGCTGAACCAGCGCACACCCAAGCCGGTACCGTGTTTTAAGGTCATGTGTTTGAAGTTGCTTGCCGCATCGCCGACATCGTGGAAGATGGCGCCGGAGAAGCTTTTGGTAACCGGAAATTGATATTCGAGGCTGCCGACCACCAAAGCGCGTTGCGGCAGGACGGAGCCGTTTGGACCTGCCAAGCCGATGCTATCGAGTTCGTAACCGCGTACGGAAGTCGCGCCGCCGGTGCGGAACATCAGGCTGGAAGGCACTTCTTCGCCTTCGCGGGCATAAACGTAGCCGGCCTGTCCGCGTACGATGAATGTACCGATTTTTTTGTTTTCAGGCGTGAAGAAATAGCCTGCCCGTGCCGTAGCGCGCGCCATTTGGGTGGAGGAGAGGAATTTGCCCAAGGTCGAGCCGATTTTGCCGTCGAGGTAGTAGCCGTTTTGAGGATGCAGCTCGGTTTCGATGCTTTGCCGTTTCCATGAGGCGGTCAGCATGGTGGCATGGCTTCGGCCCAAATCGTAGCTGGTGTCGGGGACTTTGCGGTTTTCGGTAATGAATTCGAGGCCGAAGCGGGCATCGATATTGTTACGGTCGCGGACATACCAAATGCCGCTGGACAGGGCGCGTTTTTCAAGGTTTTGCGTGGTCGAGCGGTTGTAGGAAACGTTGCTTGTCCAGTAGTTGCCGCGGTTGTTGCGCGGCTGGCTGATACCGGCGGCCAGCGTGGTTTCGTATTTGTCCATGTCCCAAACGACCGAGCCGATGTAGCCTTTGTTGAAGAGGTTGTAATAGTCATAGGCGATGCGGCCACCGATTCCATATTTGGAGTCGTAGCGGATACCGGTTTCCAGTTTGTGGCGTTTGACTTCAGTCACGTTGATTTTGACGGGAACGCGGTCGCCTTGCAGTTGGTCGAAGTCGGCTTGTACGGACGCGCCGGAATAGTGGCCGTTTTGTTCGAGCGCCTGTTGCAGGTCGAGGATTTTGTCTAAGTCGTAAGGCGAACCGGGTTGGAAACGTGCCATGCCGGAAACCACGCTCTCAGGGTAGCGGCGCGTGCCGGTGATTTGGAACTCGCCGAAGTAAATCGGGCGGTTGCTCTCCACGATGACGTTTAAGTCGGCCTTTTGCGTATTGGGATTGATGGTGGCCTGGGTGGTGGTGAGTTTCGCCAAGGGGTATTTTTTGCGCGTTACCGCGCTGAGGACGGAGGTTTTACTCGCATTCCAGCCGTCTTGGTCGAAGTTTTCGCCAATGGGCTGCTGCCAGTTTTCCATCGCATTTTGGTAGTACTCGGCCAGGTTTTCGTCATTCAATACGTCGCCGAGGATGGCCACGCTGACGTTGTCGATTTTGGTGCGCGGACCGGGGGTAACGTTGACGGTGTAGCTGTCGCCGTGGTCTTGAATATTGACGTTGCTGTTGAAGTAGCCTTTGGTCCGGAGCATGGTTTTGACGTTGTCGGGCGCCTCTTCGGCGAGGAAGCCGACTTGCTCTTTGTCCAGCTCTTCGTCCTGCTGTTGGGTAATCAGCGGCAGGTATTCTTCAAGCATTTCTTTGACTTCGCTGTCTTGAGTGTCGATTTTGACGGGGAATTTGGGCTTGAGTTTGCCTGTTTGGTCGTCTTTGGGCTGCTTGGGCATTTCGGATTCGGGGACGGCCTCGTAGTCTTCCGCTTTGGGAACGGAAGTATCTACTGCCAACGCGTGTCCGTAGGCAAGCGCCAATGATGCAAATAAAACAGGGTAGGTCAGTTTGGTCATGATGTGTGTTCGACAGCGACAATTCTTCAGTTTGGGGATTTTAACATTATTTCTGCAAGCTTTCAGACTATGGTTATAAACGGAAATTTAGCGCGATAATGTTGCCAAATGCGACTTAAGGGAAGATTTTGGTTTGTTTCTATCTGATTGTAATATTTATGTTTTTGTATTTTGACTGATGAAGTTGCCTTTGTGTTCGGCCTTATGGTGCAGGTTTCAGGCCGTCTGAAATCAAGATACAGAGGGATAAGGCAACGGTATGGGTATGCTTTTAAGCAGGTCTTGCATAAGTTTGGCTGTATTTTTGGTATAAAGAACCAAATGTGTTATAAATGCTAAAATTTAATGCTGTTTTTGTGAGGTGTGCATGAAAACCTCGCCGACAAATGATTTTTTATTTTAGAATGTAAGACTTTTTTAACATATCTTTAAATTGTGAAGGAACAGATATGGCAAGTGGCAATCCACTGCTGAACGCAGTCAACCGTATCGGACTCGTACCGCAAATTATCATCGGTTTAATGTTGGGCGTATTGGTCGGTACCATCTCCCCGAAAGCAGGCATGAACGTCGGGCTGCTCGGCGAATTGTTCGTCGGCGCATTGAAAGCCGTCGCCCCCGTATTGGTGTTTGTCTTGGTAACCGCCGCGCTGGTGCAATACCGCAAAGGCGGCGAAGCCAAAATCAAACCCATCATTATTCTGTATCTCGTCGGCACATTTGCCGCCGCCGCAGTCGCCGTTGCCGCCAGTATGGCATTCCCGACCGCACTGGTGTTTAAAGACGTAGCTGCCTCCACCCTCGCACCGCCCTCCGGCATCGTCCAAGTCCTCAAAGAGCTTTTGATGAAGCTCGTGTCCAACCCGATTAACGCCATCGTGCAAGCCAACTACATCGGCATTCTTGCATGGGCATTGGTTTTAGGCTCCGCATTGCGCCACCACGGCTCCGACACCACCCGCCAAGTCGTCTCCGACCTCTCCGAAGCCGTTACCACCGTCGTGCAATGGGTTATCCGCTTCGCCCCCTTGGGCATTTTCGGATTGGTCTCCCAAACCGTCGCCGAAACCGGCTTTGCCGCCTTCCTCAGCTACGGACGCCTGCTGGCAGTCCTGCTCGGCAGCATGGCATTCATCGCCCTTGTCGTGAACCCGCTCATCGTCTGGTCGCAAACCCGCAAAAACCCTTACGGACTCGTCTTCACCTGCCTGCGCGAAAGCGGACTCTACGCCTTCTTCACTCGCTCCTCCGCCGCCAACATCCCCGTCAACATGGCATTGGCGAAGAAACTCGGCTTACATGAAGACACCTACTCCGTCTCCATCCCTCTGGGCGCAACCATCAACATGGCAGGCGCAGCGATTACCATCACCGTCTTAGCCATGGCGGCCGCCTATACCAAAGGCATCGTCGTCGATTACCCAACCGCCCTGCTCCTGAGCCTCGTCGCCACCGTCGGCGCATGCGGCGCATCCGGCGTTGCCGGCGGCTCGCTGCTGCTGATCCCCGTCGCCTGCAGCCTCTTGGGCATCGACAACGACTTCGCCATGCGCGTCGTCGGCGTCGGCATGATTATCGGCGTGATTCAAGACTCTGCTGAAACGGCGTTGAACTCTTCCACCGACGTTTTGTTTACTGCCGCTGCCGATTTGGGCCGCCAACGTAAAGAGTAGTTTTTAGGGTTAAGCCCAATCCGGCAAAGGCCGTCTGAAAAGTTTCAGACGGCCTTTGTTTTGGGCAAAGAAAAGGGATTTTTAGATGGCCAAATCGATAGATTGGTTTGGTCGGACTGACGGTATCTGCTGTCATCAGTCGGATTTTTACCGTAAAATACAGTCTTGAATGTATTTGAGTTATCCTTTTCAGACGGCCTGGCCGTCTTATCAAATTTGCAAAAACAATGATTAAAAAAATATTCTCATGGTTCGAGTCCCGCATCGACCCTTATCCCGAAGCCGCCCCGAAAACGCCTGAAAAAGGGTTGTGGCGGTTTATTTGGAGCAACATCGAAGGCGTGCGCAAATGGATTGCCGTGTTGGCCGTGTTTACGGTCGGCGTCGGCATCATGGAAGCCTTGATGTTCCAATTTATGGGCAAGGTGGTTGATTGGCTCGGCACGTATACGCCGCAAACGCTTTTTGTTGAAAAAGGCCATGCATTAATCGGCATGATGGCCATGGTGGCATTTTTTGCCGTTTGGACCTTTTTCGCTTCCAATGTGCGCCTGCAAACCCTGCAAGGCGTGTTCCCCATGCGCCTGCGCTGGAATTTCCACCGCCTGATGCTGGGTCAAAGCCTGGGCTTTTATCAGGACGAGTTTGCCGGCCGCGTGTCCGCCAAAGTCATGCAAACCGCGCTGGCGCTGCGCGATGTCGTGATGACCGTTGCCGATATGGTTGTGTATGTGTTGGTGTACTTCATCACTTCCGGCGTGATTCTGTCCTCATTCGATGCTTGGCTTATCGTGCCGTTTATTTGCTGGATGATTGGATTTGCCATGATTATGCGTTTCCTGATTCCCAAGCTCGGCAGAACCGCTGCGCGTCAGGCCGATGCGCGCTCGCTGATGACCGGCCGCATTACCGACGCCTACTCTAATATCGCCACCGTCAAACTCTTCTCCCACGGCGCACGCGAGGCCGCTTATGCCAAGCAGTCGATGGAAGAATTTATGGTAACCGTCCATGCCCAAATGCGTTTGGCAACGCTGCTTCACACCTGCAGTTTTATCGTCAACAGCTCGCTGACCGTCGGTACGACTGCCTTGGGTATTTGGCTTTGGTATCACGGCCAAGTCGGCGTGGGCGCGGTCGCCACCGCCACGGCCATGGCATTGCGCGTGAACGGTTTGTCGCAATACATCATGTGGGAATCCGCCCGATTGTTTGAAAACATCGGTACCGTCAACGACGGCATGGTCACCCTGTCCAAACCCCACACCATCCTCGATAAGCCGCAAGCCCTGCCGCTGAAAGTTACCCGGGGCGAAATCAAGTTTGAACACGTCGATTTCTCCTACGAAGCAGGCAAACCGCTCCTCAACGGCTTTAACCTGAACATCAAACCCGGCGAAAAAGTCGGCTTGATCGGCCGCAGCGGCGCAGGCAAATCCACCATCGTCAACCTACTCCTGCGCTTTTATGAACCGCAAAGCGGCACGATTTCGATCGACGGACAAAACGTGGACAGCGTGACCCAAGAAAGCTTGCGCGCCCAAATCGGTCTGGTGACGCAAGACACTTCCCTGCTGCACCGCTCCGTGCGCGACAACATTATCTACGGCCGCCCCGATGCCACAGACGCCGAAATGATTTCCGCCGCCGAACGCGCCGAAGCCGCCGACTTCATCCCCAACCTTTCCGACGCCAAAGGCCGGCGCGGTTATGACGCACACGTCGGCGAACGCGGCGTGAAACTTTCCGGCGGCCAGCGCCAACGCATCGCCATCGCCCGCGTCATGCTTAAAGACGCGCCGATTCTGTTGCTTGACGAAGCCACCAGCGCGCTCGACTCCGAAGTCGAAGCCGCCATCCAAGAAAGCCTCGACAAAATGATGGAAGGCAAAACCGTGATTGCCATCGCCCACCGCCTCTCCACCATCGCCGCGATGGACCGCCTCATCGTCTTGGACAAAGGCCGCATCATCGAAGAAGGCAGCCACACCGAGTTGCTCGCGAAACAAGGCCTGTACGCCAAACTTTGGGCGCACCAAAGCGGCGGTTTCTTGAGTGAGCATGTCGAGTGGGAAAACAATTAAACGCTTTGAAAGAAGATAAAAGGCCGTCTGAAAACATTTTCAGACGGCCTTTATTCATGAAGCAAAGGGCAGGCGGGATAACTGCTTTTTCAGTTGAAACCTTAGTTTTTTACAGCCCCAGCGACCAAGCATTTTGGTGTTCGGACAAGTCTTCCAAGCGGTTTTCGTAATGGGCGAAGATTTCTTCGATGATTTCGTCTTCGTCGTCGATGACGCGGATCAGGTTCAAGTCCTCTTCCAAAATCAGGTTTCTGCCCAGCAACTGCTCGCGTATCCAGTCCAACAGTCCCGCCCAAAATGCTTTGCCTACTAAGATAATCGGGCGGTCGGGCGTTTTGCCGGTTTGCACCAAAGTCAGGCTTTCAAACAATTCGTCCAATGTGCCGAAACCGCCGGGCATGACGACATACGCCACGGCGTGTTTGACGAACATGACTTTGCGT
Organism: Neisseria sp. P0004.S004; assembly: GCF_051963335.1. Taxonomy (NCBI): domain Bacteria; kingdom Pseudomonadati; phylum Pseudomonadota; class Betaproteobacteria; order Neisseriales; family Neisseriaceae; genus Neisseria; species Neisseria sp. P0004.S004. Next base: position 44,818 of record NZ_JBQCUK010000007.1, on the reverse strand, counting down.
GGGAAGAAGTGTTGGAATTTAATCGACAAATCTTGATACGGATTGGCTTTTTGCTCGTGCGGCAACACGATATTCAGCCCCACTGCCGGACTTGCGCCTGCAAACGCGCCTTTGTTGGCTGCTTCCATAATGCCCGGTCCGCCGCCGGAAATCACGGAAAATCCGGCATCCGACAGTTTGCGTGCCAAGCGCAATGTGAACGCGTAGTCGGGATGGTTTTCGGGCGTGCGCGCGCTGCCGTAAATGCTGACGGCCGGCTGAATGGCGCGTAATTCTTCGCCGGCTTCGACAAATTCGGAAATAATCTTCAATACATGATACGACTCACGCGCCTGAATATCGCGGCGTGTTTCGTCGGGCAGCATGGGTTTGGGCAGTTTTTTGAGTAGGCTCACGGCTTTTCCTTCGTTTTTTTGTGTGCCGTATTGTAACCCGAAAGGGGCGGGCCGTCTGAAAGTCGGGTTTCGGCGGCAAGTGTACCTGCCACATTTTCAAAAGCCCGTTACAATATCTGCTTTTATTCAACTGCTCCGCCATGCTCGATATTATCCACCGCGACAGCCGCACCATCGCCGTCAACAAACCTGCCGGAATGCTGGTGCACCGAAGCTGGTTAGACAAACATGAAACCCGTTTTGCCGTGCAGACCCTGCGCGACCAAATCGGGCAGCACGTCTATCCCGTCCACCGCCTCGACCGCCCGACTTCCGGCGTCTTGCTGTTTGCACTCGATACGGAAGCCGCACGATTATTGACGCAGCAGTTTGAAAACAAAACCATCGAAAAAACCTATTGGGCGATCGTTCGCGGCCATCTGCCTTCAGACGGCCTGATTGATTACGCCCTCAAATATATGCCCGACAAAATCGCCGAAGCGCAGACCGAAGCCACATTGCAGGAAGCGCAAACCGCCTACCGCTGTCTGGCGCAAACCGAGTTGCCGTTCCAATCCGCCCTGCGTTATCCGACTTCGCGTTATTCGTGGGCCAAACTTACGCCGCACACCGGCCGCAAACACCAACTCCGCCGCCATATGAAACACATTTTCCACCCCATCGTCGGCGACACCAACTACGGCGATTTGCGCCAAAATCATGCCGTTGCCGAACATATCGGCACGCAACGCCTGATGTTGCACGCGCGAAGCCTCAGTTTTCAAAGCATAGAAGACGGCAGCCGGATAACCGTACAAGCGCCGATAGACAACGACTGGCGGATTTGGTTGGAAAAATTCAAAACCGAGGCCGTCTGAAAATCCAAACCGCACATTTTCAGACGACCCGGTCATGGAAAAAAACAGGCAAATCCCTTACAATACGCCCCTAAAATTTTGAAAGAACACAAGAATCATGGAAGCCGAAGTAATCAACCAGCTTAACAACACCCTAAACGACTTGGAGAAGCGCAGCGAAGACATCCGCGTCTATATGGACTATCAGGGCAAGAAAGACCGATTGGAAGAAGTCATCGGCCTCTCCGAAGACCCGGAACTCTGGAACGACCCCAAACGCGCCCAAGAAATCGGCAAAGAGCGCAAAATCCTCGAAGGCATCGTGTTGACCCTCGACAACATCGCCTCAGGCATCGAAGACAACCGCATGCTGATCGAAATGGCCGTTGAAGAAAACGACGAAGAAGGTTTCGCCGCCGTGCAGGAAGATGTGGCCGGTTTGGAAAAACAAATGGCCGACCTCGAATTCAAACGAATGTTCAACCATCCTGCCGACCCGAACAACTGCTTTATCGACATCACCGCAGGCGCGGGCGGTACCGAAGCCGAAGACTGGGCGGGCATGCTGTTCCGCATGTACAGCCGCTACGCCGAGCGCAAAGGCTTCAAAATCGAAATCCTCGAAGAAGACGACGGCGAAATCGCGGGCATCAACCGCGCCACCATCCGCGTGGAAGGCGAATACGCCTACGGCTTGCTGCGTACCGAAACCGGCGTTCACCGCTTGGTGCGCTACTCGCCGTTTGACTCCAACAACAAACGACACACGTCTTTTTCATCCGTGTTCGTGTACCCCGAAATCGACGATTCCATCGAAATCGAAATCAACCCGGCCGACTTGCGCATCGACACTTACCGCGCATCCGGTGCCGGCGGTCAGCACATTAACAAAACCGACTCCGCCGTGCGTATTACCCACGAGCCGACGGGAATTGTGGTGCAGTGTCAAAACGACCGCTCGCAACACGCCAACAAAGCCGCCGCGATGGAAATGTTGAAATCCAAACTGTACGAATTGGAAATGCGCAAACGCAACGAAGAGAAACAGGCATTGGAAGACGGCAAGTCCGATGTGGGTTGGGGCAGCCAAATCCGTTCGTACGTCTTGGACTCCTCACGCATTAAAGACTTGCGCACAGGCTACGAAGTCGGCAATACCAAAGCCGTATTGGACGGCGACTTGGACGGCTTCATCGAAGCCAGTCTGAAACAAGGCGTATAAACCATAAAACATAAAATGCCGTCTGAAAGATTTCAGACGGCATTTTTCAGTTTGAAAGAAACAATATTTTGCAAATATTAAAACATGTTTTGCAAATGCAAAGATTGGCGGTAATATATAGTTTCTATAAAAATGATTGGTAGGTGCAATAGGCCGTCTGAAGTCTGATCCTGTCCAATATAATTAGGAGAACTTATTAAATGTCCGGTCAAAAGCTGTCTTCTGCCGAGAAAACTTTCTTCGGCCATCCTTTGCAATTATCCACCCTATTCCATATTGAGCTGTGGGAGCGTTTTTCCTTCTACGGTATGCAGGGCATCCTGCTGATTTATCTGTATTACACCGCGAATCAAGGCGGTTTGGGTATGGATAAAGCCTTGGCCGGCGGCATTGTCGGCGCGTACGGTGGCAGCGTTTACCTGTCCACCATTCTCGGTGCGTGGTTGGCCGACCGCATTTGGGGTGCGGAGCGTACCCTGTTTATCGCCGGCATCGTCGTGATGACCGGCCATATTTTATTGGCGATTGTGCCGGGTTTGATGGGATTGCTGCTGGGCTTGGTGTTTATCGCGCTGGGCAGCGGCGGCGTGAAATCGTCTGCCGGTTCGATGGTCGGTTCTTTGTATGAACGGGAAGACCTGCGCGAATTGCGTGATGCCGGTTTCTCTATTTTCTATATTTCTATCAATATCGGCGGCTTCTTAGGCCCGTTGTTGACCGGTATTTTGCAAGACAGGATGGGTTTCCATTACGGTTTCGGCGCGGCGGCCGTCGGTATGGCATTCGGCCTGCTGTGGTATTCGCGCGGCCGTAAAAACCTGCCGCATACGCCGGTTCCCAATCCGTTGCGCCCTGAAAAGGTGCATACCGCCATGGCTGTCGGTGTGTTGCTGATTTTGGTGTTGGGCAGCGTGATTGCTTCCGGCGCACTCACCCTTGAAAACTTCTCCCGCTGGCTCTTGGGCGTGGTTATCGTTACCGTCGTCGCTTATTTCGCGCGACTGTTGGGCAGCAGCCACGTTGAAGCGGCTAATAAACGCTATATTGTGGCCTATATTCCGCTGTTTTTGACCATTTGTATGTTCTGGGCGGTTTGGTTTCAGGTGTACACCGTTGCGACGGTCTATTTTGACGAAACGGTGGACCGTACTTTCTTCGGCTTTACCGTGCCTGTTTCATGGAAAGATTCGATACAGGCCATGTGGGTGGTCCTCTTTTCCGGCGTGATGGCGGCGGTGTGGACGAAAATGGGCAAACGCCAACCTAAAACGCCGTTGAAGTTTGCACTGGCCATGTTGGTAACCGGCGTCTCTTATTTGAGTTTTATTCCGTATATTTCATCCGGAACCCCGATGCCGATTATCGTGTTTATGCTGGTGTTGCTGGCGATTACGATAGGCGAGCTGATGCTGTCGCCGATTTCGCTGTCGTTTTCTACCAAAATCGCACCGAGCATGTTTAAAACACAAATGGTTGCTTTGAATTTCTTGGCATTGTCCATCGGCTTTACCTTGGGCGGAGTGTTGTTTAAAGACTACTACAATGCTCAGTCGCCATTGGATTTCTACTGGATGCTGGCCACCATCGGCGCGGTAACCTGCGGTATCCTGTTGGTACTCGCCCCGGTATTGAACCGCATGCTCAAAGGTGTCGATTAATTTTTCCATTTAAATGGATGTGATGTACGCAGGCCGTCTGAAAATAATCTATTTCAGACGGCCTCATGTTTTATTGGGAATTGGAAAGAGGGCGGATTCGGGGCATAAATCGGATAGGTGGAGAATCCGAATGAAATGATACATGATTAAACCGAAATTAAAATTTGGAAATATTAAATACAAATAAGAATTGTTCTCATAACTTTATTGAATTTATTGAGGTTTTTTTGCTGATTTGCTGATATTTACCTTTAAATGGCTTTTGAAATTCGATAAAATGGTAATCTATTTTTAAGATTTGTCTGTCAACCAGTTAGGTACGACCATGTTGGCTAGTTATTTTCCCGTCCTCGTATTCATCCTCGTCGGCCTTGCGGCCGGTGTGCTGTTTATCCTGCTCGGCACTATTTTGGGTCCGAAACACCACTACGCCGAAAAAGATGCGCCTTACGAATGCGGTTTCGAAGCCTTTGAAAACGCAAGGATGAAGTTCGACGTACGTTATTACCTCGTCGCCATCCTCTTTATCCTATTCGATTTGGAGGTTGCGTTTATGCTGCCGTGGGCAGTGGTATTTAAAGAATTGGGTACATACGGCTTCTGGTCTATGCTGGTGTTTATCGTCGTTTTGACGGTAGGCTTTGTTTACGAATGGAAAAAAGGTGCGCTGGAATGGGAATAGAAGGCGTTTTGAAAAAAGGTTTCATCACCACCAGCGCGGATACGGTGCTGAACTATATGCGTACCGGTTCGCTTTGGCCGGTTACTTTCGGTTTGGCCTGTTGCGCCGTGGAAATGATGCACGCAGGTATGGCGCGTTATGACCTGGACCGTTTCGGTATCATTTTCCGTCCGTCCCCCCGTCAGGCCGACCTGATGATTGTGGCGGGTACGCTCACCAACAAAATGGCGCCCGCACTGCGCCGCGTGTACGACCAGCTCGCCGAGCCGCGCTGGGTATTGTCTATGGGCTCGTGTGCCAACGGCGGCGGCTATTATCACTATTCTTATTCCGTTGTGCGCGGTGCCGACCGTGTCGTGCCGGTAGACGTTTATGTGCCGGGTTGTCCGCCGACTGCGGAAGCCCTGATTTACGGCCTGATTCAGCTCCAGCAAAAAATCAAGCGCACTTCCACCATCGCGCGTGACGAGTAAGGAGAGGACGATATGGCAAGCATTCAAAACTTATACGAGACCGTCGTCGGCGTGCTCGGCGAGCAGGCAAGCAAAGTCATTTCAGCTTTGGGCGAGATTACCGTCGAGTGTCTGCCCGAACACTATATTTCAGTCATGACCGCATTGCGCGACCATGAAGATTTGCATTTCGAGCTTCTGGTTGACTTGTGCGGCGTCGATTACAGCACTTACAAAAACGAAGCATGGCAGGGCAAACGCTTTGCTGTCGTCAGCCAGTTGCTTTCCGTTAAAAATAATCAACGCATCCGCGTACGCGTCTGGGTTTCAGACGACGACTTCCCCGTGGTCGAATCCGTAGTCAATATTTACAACAGCGCGGATTGGTATGAGCGCGAAGCCTTCGATATGTACGGCATCATGTTCAACAACCATCCCGACCTGCGCCGCATCCTGACTGATTACGGCTTTGTCGGACATCCGTTCCGCAAAGACTTCCCGATTTCCGGCTATGTCGAAATGCGTTACGACGAAGAGCAAAAACGCGTGATTTATCAACCTGTTACCATTGAGCCGCGCGAGATCACGCCGCGTATCGTCCGTGAGGAGAATTACGGTGGCCAATAAATTAAGAAACTACACCATCAACTTCGGTCCGCAACACCCTGCGGCGCACGGCGTATTGCGTATGATTTTGGAGTTGGACGGCGAACAAATCGTCCGTGCTGACCCGCATATCGGCCTCTTGCACCGAGGCACCGAAAAACTGGCGGAAACCAAAACCTACCTGCAAGCCCTGCCTTATATGGACCGATTGGACTACGTTTCCATGATGGTCAACGAGCAGGCGTATTGCTTGGCGGTAGAAAAACTTGCCGGAATTGATGTGCCTATCCGCGCCCAATACATCCGCGTCATGTTTGCCGAAGTAACGCGCATCCTCAATCACTTGATGGGCATCGGTTCGCACGCATTCGACATCGGCGCGATGACCGCCATCCTTTACGCCTTCCGCGATCGCGAAGAGCTGATGGACTTGTACGAAGCCGTGTCCGGCGCGCGTATGCACGCAGCCTACTTCCGTCCCGGCGGCGTTTACCGCGACCTGCCCGATTTCATGCCTAAATACGAGAGCAGCAAATTCCGCAACGCCAAAGTATTGAAGCAGCTCAACGAATCCCGCGAAGGCACCATGCTCGACTTTATCGACGCCTTCTGCGAACGTTTCCCGAAAAACATCGACACACTCGAAACCCTCCTGACCGACAACCGTATTTGGAAACAGCGTACCGTCGGCATCGGCGTTGTCACTCCTGAGCGCGCCATGCAAAAAGGCTTTACCGGCGTGATGTTGCGCGGTTCCGGCGTGGAATGGGACGTGCGTAAGACACAGCCTTACGAAGTGTACGACAAAATGGATTTCGACATCCCCGTCGGTGTCAACGGCGACTGCTACGACCGCTACCTCTGTCGCATGGAAGAAATGCGTCAATCCGTTCGCATCATCAAACAATGCGTTGACTGGCTTCGCGTGAATCCCGGCCCGGTCATCACCACAAACCACAAATTCGCCCCGCCTAAACGTACCGAAATGAAAACAGGTATGGAAGACCTGATTCACCATTTCAAACTCTTCACCGAGGGTATGCACGTTCCTGAGGGCGAGACTTACACCGCTGTCGAACATCCAAAAGGTGAGTTCGGCGTTTACATCATTTCAGACGGCGCAAACAAACCCTACCGCCTGAAAATCCGCGCACCCGGCTTCGCCCACCTGCAAGGCATGGACGAAATGGCAAAAGGTCACATGCTGGCCGACGTCGTTGCCATCATCGGTACGCAGGACATCGTATTCGGGGAGGTTGACCGATAATGTTATCCGCAGAATCCTTAAAACAAATTGATATTGAGTTGGCAAAATATCCTGCCGACCAACGCCGCTCCGCCATTATGGGCGCATTGCGTATTGCCCAAACCGAAAAAGGCTGGCTTGCTCCCGAGACCATCGCTTTTGTCGCAGACTATATCGGCATCTCGCCTGCGCAAGCCTACGAAGTCGCTACTTTCTACAATATGTACGACCTTGAGCCTATCGGCAAATACAAACTGACCGTTTGTACCAACCTGCCCTGCGCCCTGCGCGGCGGTATGGATACCGGCGAATACCTGAAGAAAAAACTCGGTATCGGCTACGGCGAAACCACGCCCGACGGCAAATTTACCCTTGTCGAAGGCGAATGCATGGGCGCATGTGGCGACGCACCGGTCATGCTGGTCAACAACCACAGCATGTGCAGCTTTATGACCGAAGAAGCGATTGACAAGAAACTTGCCGAACTGAAATAAAAGGCCGTCTGAAAACAACGGCTGCAACCGATACGAAAACGAACAGGCACACCAAAAATGGCTATTTACCAATCAGGCGTGATTTTTGACCAAGTGGATACCGCCAATCCCGATTGCTGGACATTGGACGAATACGTCAAACGTGGCGGTTATACCGCCCTGCGTAAAATCCTGTCCGAAAACATCTCGCAAAGCGATGTGATTGACGAAGTCAAAGCCTCCGGCTTGCGCGGTCGTGGCGGTGCGGGCTTCCCGACCGGTTTGAAATGGAGCTTTATGCCCCGTTCCTTCCCGGGCGAAAAATATGTGGTTTGCAACACCGACGAAGGCGAGCCGGGTACATTTAAAGACCGTGACATCATCATGTTCAATCCTCATGCCCTGATTGAAGGCATGATTATTGCCGGTTATGCGATGGGTGCGAAAGCCGGCTACAACTACATCCACGGCGAAATTTTCGAAGGCTACCAACGCTTTGAAGCCGCTTTGGAGCAGGCGCGTGCCGCAGGTTTTTTGGGTAAAAATATTTTGGGTTCGGATTTTGAATTTGAACTCTTTGCCCACCACGGCTACGGCGCATATATTTGCGGCGAAGAAACCGCATTGCTCGAATCGTTGGAAGGCAAAAAAGGCCAGCCGCGCTTTAAACCGCCATTCCCTGCTTCGTTCGGCCTGTACGGCAAACCGACCACCATTAATAATACCGAAACGTTCTCCTCCGTCCCCTTCATTATCCGTGACGGCGGACAGGCATTTGCCGATAAAGGTATTCCGAATGCAGGCGGTACCAAATTGTTCTGTATTTCCGGCCATGTCGAGCGTCCGGGCAACTATGAAGTGCCATTGGGTACGCCGTTTGCCGAAGTCCTGAAAATGGCGGGCGGTATGCGCGGCGGTAAAAAACTCAAAGCCGTTATTCCCGGCGGTTCGTCCGCGCCCGTATTGCCTGCCGATATCATGATGCAGACCAATATGGACTATGACTCCATTTCCAAGGCAGGCTCGATGCTCGGTTCCGGCGCGATTATCGTGATGGACGAAGACGTGTGCATGGTGAAAGCGCTTGAGCGTCTGAGCTACTTCTACTACGACGAGTCTTGCGGTCAATGTACGCCTTGCCGAGAAGGTACGGGCTGGCTCTACCGCATCGTCCACCGCATCGTAGAAGGCAAAGGCCGCATGGAAGACTTGGATTTGCTGGATTCCGTCGGCAACCAAATGGCAGGCCGCACCATCTGCGCCCTCGCCGATGCCGCCGTCTTCCCCGTCCGCAGCTTTACCAAGCATTTCCGTGATGAGTTTGTGCATTACATCGAACACGGCGGACCGATGAAACCGAATAAGTGGTGCTGATACGGCAAACTGATGGTGTTGGGTTTGCAACCCAACCTACATAGGCTGCAAAGCGCAAAGGCCGTCTGAAAGCCTGAATTTTTCAGACGGCCTCAATCCCCAAAAGAAAAAAGACTAAACCATGACCCGCCCCATCCGTGACCTCGACATCCTCATCAGCACCATGCAGCCAGAGCTGCACGATGGTGTGTATTGTTTCGCTACCTTGAACGCCGATAGTGCCGCCCGAATCGGCGCCGCCGATATTCTCGCTTCCATCGTCGAAGCCGAAGGTCTGTCGGTGGTGGTAGGCGAAGACGTTGCGTTGAAACACGGCCTGCCTGCCGATTTCCGCGCCGCGTGGATTACCCTGACCGTACATTCCGACCTCGCTGCCGTCGGCTTGACTGCCGCCTTCGCCACCGCATTGGGTCAGGCGGGCATCAGTTGCAATGTCGTAGCGGGCAACTGCCACGACCATATTTTCGTACCACACGATAAAGCGGAGCAAGCGATGAACGTATTGCGCGGTTTGCAGCAAAAAGCGGCTGAGGCCGTCTGAAACCCATTTTTCAGACGACCTCCAAAAAAGATTATTTATTAAATACCCGTAACTAGGAACGAACCATGTTACAAATTGAAATCGACGGCAAACAGGTATCTGTGGAGCAGGGCGCGACGGTGATTGAAGCCGCGCACAAGCTCGGTACTTATATCCCGCATTTCTGTTACCACAAAAAACTTTCTATCGCCGCCAACTGCCGTATGTGTCTGGTGGACGTGGAAAAAGCCCCCAAACCTCTGCCCGCCTGTGCCACACCGGTTACAGACGGCATGATCGTGCGTACGCATTCGGCAAAAGCCCGAGAGGCGCAAGAAGGCGTGATGGAGTTCCTGCTCATCAACCATCCGCTTGATTGTCCGACCTGCGACCAAGGCGGCGAATGTCAGTTGCAGGATTTGGCGATGGGCTACGGCAAAACCACCAGCCGTTATACCGAAGAAAAACGTTCTGTCGTCGGCAAGGACATGGGTCCTTTGGTTTCCGCCGAGGAAATGAGCCGTTGTATCCACTGTACCCGTTGCGTTCGTTTCACTGAAGAAATCGCCGGCGTGCAAGAAATCGCCATGGCCAACCGCGGCGAACATTCCGAAATCATGCCTTTTATCGGCAAAGCAGTGGAAACCGAATTGTCGGGCAACGTCATCGATTTGTGTCCTGTCGGAGCATTGACCAGCAAACCGTTCCGTTTTAACGCGCGTACTTGGGAATTGAACCGCCGCAAATCCGTTTCCGCCCATGATGCTTTGGGTAGCAACCTGATTGTACAAACCAAAGATCATACTGTCCGCCGCGTGTTGCCGTTGGAAAACGAAGCCATCAACGAATGCTGGCTGTCCGACCGCGACCGTTTCGCCTACGAAGGCCTGTATCACGAAAGCCGTCTGAAAAACCCGAAAATCAAACAGGGCGGCGAGTGGATGGACGTGGATTGGAAAACCGCGTTGGGATATGTCCGCAGCGCGATTGAATGTATCGCCAAAGACGGCAATCAAAACCAAGTCGGTGTTTGGGCCAATCCGATGAATACGGTTGAAGAGCTGTATCTGGCTAAGAAACTTGCCGACGGCTTGGGTGTTAAAAACTTTGCAACCCGTTTGCGCCAACAAGACAAACGTCTTTCAGACGGCCTTAAAGGTGCGCAATGGTTGGGACAAAGCATTGAATCTTTGGCTGACAACAATGCCGTATTGGTAGTCGGTGCGAACTTGCGCAAAGAACAGCCGCTCCTGACCGCCCGCTTGCGCCGTGCTGCCAAAGACCGTATGGCCTTGAGCGTATTGGCCAGCAGTAAAGAAGAGTTGTTTATGCCGCTTCTGTCCCAAGAAGCCGCACATCCCGATGAGTGGGCAGGCCGTCTGAAAAACCTGTCTGCCAATGCGGAACATGCCGTTACCGCCAGCCTGAAAAACGCTGAAAAAGCAGCGGTGATTTTGGGCGCGGAAGTGCAAAACCATCCTGATTACGCCGCTATTTATGCCGCCGCGCAAGAGCTGGCAGACGCGACCGGTGCAGTGCTGGGCATTTTGCCGCAAGCCGCCAACAGCGTTGGTGCGGATGTCTTGAATGTAAACTCCGGCGAGAGCGTTGTCGAAATGGCAAACGCGCCGAAACAGGCAATCTTGCTGCTCAATGTCGAGCCTGAAATCGATACGGTTGACGGCGCAAAAGCCGTAGCCGCGTTGAAACAGGCGAAAAGCGTGATGGCGTTTACACCGTTTGTCAGCGAAACGCTGCTGGACGTGTGCGACGTGTTGTTGCCGATTGCACCGTTTACCGAAACCTCAGGCAGCTTCATCAATATGGAAGGCCGTCTGCAATCCTTCCACGGCGTGGTACAAGGCTTCGGCGATTCGCGTCCGTTGTGGAAAGTGTTGCGCGTATTGGGCAACCTGTTTGACCTGAAAGGTTTTGAATACCACGATACCGCTTCGATTCTGAAAGATGCGCTGGATGCGGAAAGCCTGCCGTCCAAACTGGACAACCGCAGCACATGGGCAGGGGAGGGCGTTCAGACGGCCTCAGACCGCCTCGTTCGTGTCGGCGGCGTCGGTATTTATCACACTGATTCTATCGTGCGCCGTTCCGCACCGTTGCAAGAAACCAGTCATGCCGCCGTGCCTGCCGCGCGTGTAAATCCAAACACATTGGCACGCTTGGGCCTGCAAGACGGACAAACCGCTGTCGCCAAACAAAACGGCGCAAGCGTATCGGTTGCTGTCAAAGCCGATGCCGGTTTGCCTGAAAACGTGGTGCATCTGCCGCTGCATACCGAAAATGCCGCGCTGGGTGCGTTGATGGACACTATTGAACTGGCGGGAGCTTGATCATGCAAGAATGGTTCCAAAACCTCTTTGCCGCAACGCTCGGTCTGGGCGATTTGGGCATCACCGTAGGCTTGGTGGTATCCGTCATCGTCAAAATCGTGATTATCCTGATTCCGCTGATTCTGACCGTTGCCTACCTGACGTATTTCGAACGTAAAGTCATCGGCTTTATGCAGCTTCGCGTCGGCCCGAACGTAACCGGCCCGTGGGGTCTGATTCAGCCGTTTGCCGACGTGTTCAAACTCTTGTTTAAAGAGGTAACTCGTCCGAAGCTGTCAAATAAAGCCCTGTTCTACATCGGCCCGATTATGTCGCTCGCCCCGTCTTTTGCGGCGTGGGCAGTGATTCCGTTCAATGAAGAATGGGTGCTGACCAATATCAATATCGGCCTTTTGTACATCCTGATGATTACCTCGCTGTCGGTTTACGGCGTGATTATCGCGGGCTGGGCTTCCAACTCCAAATATTCGTTCTTGGGTGCAATGCGTGCTTCCGCGCAAAGCATTTCCTACGAGATTGCCATGAGTGCCGCGCTGGTGTGCGTTGTGATGGTATCGGGCAGCATGAACTTCTCCGACATCGTTGCCGCGCAAGCCAAAGGTATTGCCGGCGGTTCGGTATTCTCTTGGAACTGGCTGCCGCTCTTCCCCATCTTCATCGTCTATCTGATTTCCGCCGTTGCCGAAACCAACCGCGCGCCGTTTGACGTGGCAGAGGGTGAGTCTGAAATCGTTGCCGGCCACCACGTTGAATACTCCGGCTTCGCATTCGCGCTGTTCTTCCTTGCTGAATACATTTTCATGATCCTGATTGCCGCGCTGACATCGCTGATGTTCCTCGGCGGCTGGTTGTCTCCGTTCCCGCAAAGCTGGGGCTTTATCGGTACGCCTTCCGCATTCTGGATGTTCGTGAAAATGGCGGCAGTGTTGTACTGGTACCTGTGGATCCGTGCAACTTTCCCACGCTACCGTTACGACCAAATCATGCGTTTGGGCTGGAAAGTGCTGATTCCCATCGGCTTCGCCTACATCGTGATTTTGGGCGTGTGGATGATTTCACCGCTGAATTTGTGGAAATAAGTTTCAGACGGCATCTTGAGACCGTCTGAACAAAGCGATTTTGAATACCTAACGAAATCCCTGATTTGAGGGAACATAAATATGGCTAACTTAGTAAAAACCTTTCTGCTTGGCGAATTGGTAAAAGGCTTGGGCGTAACGTTCAAAAACTTTTTTGCCCGCAAAGACACAATTTATTTCCCCGAAGAGAAAACGCCGCAATCCGTGCGTTTCCGCGGCCTGCACGCGCAACGCCGTTATCCGAACGGCGAAGAGCGCTGTATTGCGTGTAAATTGTGTGAGGCAGTTTGTCCGGCAATGGCGATTAACATCGAATCGGAAGAACGCGAAGACGGCACCCGCCGCACCAAGCGTTACGACATCGACCTGACCAAGTGCATCTTCTGCGGTTTCTGCGAAGAGGCCTGCCCGACCGATGCGATTGTGGAAACCCATATTTTTGAATACCACGGCGAGAAAAAAGGCGACTTGCACATGACCAAGCCGATTCTTTTGGCCATTGGCGACAAATACGAACCCGAAATCGCCAAACGCAAAGCCGCTGACGCGCCGTATCGTTAAGGAGCAGACGAATGACTTTTTCCGCGATTCTGTTCTATATCCTTGCCGCCATCGTTTTGTACGGTGCGGTTCGTACCGTTACCGCTAAAAACCCTGTGCACGCCGCTTTGCATTTGGTGCTGACCTTCTGCGTGAGCGCGATGATTTGGATGCTGATGCAGGCCGAATTCTTGGGCGTAACGCTGGTGGTGGTTTACGTCGGCGCCGTGATGGTGTTGTTCCTGTTCGTCGTGATGATGTTGAACATCGACATCGAAGCCATGCGCGCCGGTTTCTGGCGTCATGCGCCTGTTGCCGGTGTGGTCGGCACATTGTTGGCGGTTGCCCTGATCCTGATTTTGGTCAACCCGAAAACCGACCTGGCCGCATTTGGTCTGATGAAAGACATTCCGGCCGATTACAACAATATCCGCGATTTGGGCAGCCGTATTTATACCGATTATCTGCTGCCGTTTGAGTTGGCGGCGGTATTGCTGCTGTTGGGTATGGTGGCGGCGATTGCGCTGGTTCACCGCAAAACTTTCAATCCGAAACGTATGGATCCTGCCGACCAAGTCAAAGTACGCGCTGATCAAGGCCGTATGCGCTTGGTAAAAATGGAAGCTGTGAAACCGCAAAAAGAATTTGTTGAAGAGAGCGAAGTTTCAGACGGCCTCAAGCCGGAAGGGGAGGGCAAAGCATGATTACCTTGACGCATTATCTGGTATTGGGTGCGCTCCTGTTCGGTATCAGCGCAATGGGTATCTTTATGAACCGCAAAAACGTGCTGGTATTGCTGATGTCCATCGAGCTGATGCTCTTAGCGGTGAACTTCAACTTTATCGCCTTCTCCCAATATTTGGGCGATACTGCCGGACAGATTTTCGTATTCTTCGTACTGACCGTTGCCGCTGCTGAATCCGCCATCGGTTTAGCGATTATGGTGCTGGTGTACCGTAACAGAAAAACAATCAACGTTGCCGATTTGGATGAGTTGAAAGGGTAATCATGAACGACATGACTTTATATTTGGTAATTGCCCTTGTGCCTTTGGCAGGCTCGCTGATTGCGGGTTTGTTCGGCAATAAAATCGGACGTGCCGGTGCGCATACCGTAACAATACTCGGTGTGGCGGTGTCTGCCGTGCTGTCGGCTTATGTGCTGTGGGGATTCCTCAATGGCAGCCGTACCAAGTTTGACGAGAACGTTTATACCTGGCTGACAATGGGCGGTTTGGATTTCTCCGTCGGCTTCTTGGTCGATACGATGACGGCGATGATGATGGTCGTGGTTACCGGTGTGTCGTTGATGGTACATATCTACACCATCGGCTATATGCACGATGAAAAAGTCGGCTACCAACGCTTCTTCAGCTATATTTCTTTGTTTACTTTCAGCATGTTGATGCTGATTATGAGCAATAACTTCATCCAGCTCTTCTTCGGCTGGGAGGCTGTGGGTTTGGTGTCGTACCTTTTGATTGGTTTCTATTTCAAACGTCCGAGCGCAATATTTGCCAACCTGAAAGCCTTTTTGATCAACCGTGTCGGCGACTTCGGCTTTTTGCTCGGTATCGGCTTGGTGCTTGCCTATTTCGGCGGCAGCCTGCGCTATCAAGATGTATTCGCTTATCTGCCTAATGTTCAGACGGCCACTATCCAACTGTTCCCCGGTGTGGAATGGTCTTTGATTACCGTAACCTGTTTGCTATTGTTTGTGGGTGCGATGGGTAAATCGGCGCAATTCCCGCTGCACGTTTGGCTGCCTGATTCGATGGAAGGCCCGACCCCGATTTCTGCATTGATTCACGCCGCAACCATGGTTACCGCCGGTCTGTTCATGGTATCGCGTATGTCGCCGATTTATGAGATGAGCAGCACTGCGCTGTCAGTCATCATGGTAATCGGTGCGATTACTGCCCTGTTTATGGGTTTCTTGGGCGTGATTCAAAACGACATCAAACGTGTGGTTGCGTATTCCACCTTGTCGCAACTGGGCTATATGACCGTGGCTCTGGGTGCGTCTGCCTATTCCGTGGCGATGTTCCATGTGATGACCCACGCTTTCTTTAAAGCCTTGTTGTTCTTGGCCGCAGGTAGCGCGATTATCGGTATGCACCATGACCAAGATATGCGCCACATGGGCAATCTGAAAAAATACATGCCGATTACTTGGCTGACCATGCTGATCGGTAACTTGTCGCTGATCGGTACGCCGTTCTTCTCCGGCTTCTATTCCAAAGATTCGATTATCGAAGCAGCGAAATACAGCACCCTGCCGGGCAGCGGCTTTGCTTATTTTGCCGTCCTCGCCAGTGTGTTTGTTACCGCGTTTTACGCATTCCGCCAATACTTTATGGTATTCCACGGCGAAGAAAAATGGCGCAGCCTGCCTGAACATCATGAAGATCATCATGGCGAAGAGCATCACGGTTTGGGTAAAAACGACAATCCGCACGAAAGCCCGCTGGTTGTTACTCTGCCTTTGATTTTGCTGGCCATTCCGTCCGTCATCATCGGCTATGTTGCCATCGAGCCTATGCTTTACGGCGATTTCTTCAAAGACGTGATTTTCGTCAATACCGACGCGCATCCAACCATGCACATCATGAAGGAAGAGTTCCACGGCGCATTGGCAATGGTGTCACACAGCCTGCATTCGCCTGTACTCTACCTTGCTATCGCAGGCGTGTTGAGCGCATGGCTCTTGTACGTCAAACTGCCGCACCTGCCTGCGAAAATTGCACAGGCGTTCCGTCCGGTTTACGTTTTGTTTGAAAACAAATACTACCTCGACGCCCTGTATTTCAATGTTTTCGCCAAAGGCACGCGTGCATTGGGTACTTTCTTCTGGAAAGTCGGTGATACCGCCATTATCGACAATGGTATCGTCAACGGCTCCGCCAAACTGGTCGGCGCGATTGCCGCGCAGGTACGCAAAGTCCAAACCGGCTTCATCTATACCTATGCCGCCGCTATGGTATTCGGCGTATTGGTACTGCTCGGCATGACCTTCTGGGGATTGTTCCGATAAAAGAGGGATTTCAGACGGCCTGTCTATAGTTTGTGTATAGGGCCGTCTGAAAAAGAAAATTTGAGCAACAATGATTGAAGATAAATTACCGCAAACCCTGGACGAAGTCCGCGAAGCCATCGACGGTTTGGATAAGGGATTAATCGAATTACTCGCCCGTCGGCAGAAATTGGTACGGCAGGCTGGTCGTCTGAAACCTAAAAACGATGTGCAGGCGGTTTCCGCGCCCGAACGGGTGGCTCAAGTGATTGCCTCTCGCCGCGCTTATGCCGAAAAGGCCGGTTTGTCGCCCGAAGTAGCAGAAGCAGTTTGGCGCAGCATGATTGATGCGTTCATTAAACTTGAGATGGACACCAACCGTACCGACGGGGCGTAGTCAAAATCTTCGGATAACGGTTTTGACAAGAAAAATAGGGAAGAGGCCGTCTGAAATATAGAGGCGAGAAAAAGACATGTCGGACACACAAACCATCCGCTCCGCCGAATTTACCGCTTTCCGCGCATGGGGTGCACTCGACATCGCCAATATGAACGGCACCACCGTGCGCCTGCACTGGACGAACCAGCCCTACACATGGCACATCAACGACGGCGAGGAAGTGTTTGCCGTGATGGATGGCGAAGTTGAGATGCACTACCGAGAAAACGGCGAAGAACACATCGTTCGTTTGAAAAGCGGGGATATCTTTTACGCAGGAATCGGCACGGAACACGTCGCCCATCCGTGCGGCGAGGCGCGGATTCTGGTGATTGAGAAAGAGGACAGTGTTTGAGGCCGTCTGAAAAGAAGGTTTGAGACAGCAACAGAATAAGAGAATGACGGCAGATATACATTTTTCTTGATTTTGCCGTACACAAAATACACAATCTTTTTCAGACGGCCTCCTGAAATGTCGTCTGGAAACCAACCCATACAACTATATTTTTTATTTTAACCACAGGTTAACCACTATGTTTTCCAACTACCTACTCAGCTTGGCAATATGGATACCCATCGCCGCAGGTGTGCTGGTTTTGGCGACCGGTAAGGACAGCCGTGCGCCGCTGGCGCGTGTGCTTGCCTTCATGGGTGCGCTTGCCGGTTTCTTGGTAACGCTGCCCCTGTTTACCGGTTTCGACCGTTTGAGCGGCGGCTATCAGTTTACCGAGTTCCACGAGTGGATTCCGCTGCTGAAAATCAACTACGCATTGGGCGTGGACGGTATTTCAGTGCTCTTTATCATCTTGAATGCGTTTATTACGCTGTTGGTGGTATTGGCCGGTTGGGAAGTCATTCAGAAACGTCCGGCGCAGTATATGGCCGCTTTCCTGATTATGTCGGGTTTGATTAACGGCGCGTTTGCCGCGCAGGATGCGATTCTGTTTTATGTGTTCTTCGAGGGTATGCTGATTCCGCTGTACCTGATTATCGGTGTATGGGGCGGCCCGCGTCGCGTCTATGCGTCGGTCAAGCTGTTCCTCTATACGCTGATGGGTTCGCTTTTGATGCTGGTTGCCATGGTTTACCTGTACTATCAAACAGGCAGCTTCTCTATTGTCGATTTCCAAAACATCAAACAGATTCCGTTGGGCGTGCAACAGCTTTTGTTTGTAGCATTCTTCCTGTCATTCGCCGTAAAAGTGCCGATGTTCCCTGTGCACACTTGGTTGCCGGATGCCCA
This sequence comes from Neisseria sp. P0004.S004, assembly GCF_051963335.1. Lineage (NCBI taxonomy): Bacteria > Pseudomonadati > Pseudomonadota > Betaproteobacteria > Neisseriales > Neisseriaceae > Neisseria > Neisseria sp. P0004.S004. The sequence goes on along the minus strand of NZ_JBQCUK010000007.1, from coordinate 26,693 downwards.
CGTTGAAGCGCCAACTGGCGGTTCGATGGTGTTGGCGGCCATTACGCTGAAGCTGGGTGCGTATGGTTTCTTGCGCTTTATCCTGCCGATTATGCCGGATGCGGCACGCTATTTTGCCCCCGTGATCATCGTATTGAGCCTGATTGCCGTGATTTACATCGGTATGGTGGCTTTGGTGCAAACCGATATGAAAAAACTGGTGGCATACTCTTCCATCAGCCACATGGGTTTTGTCACTTTGGGCATGTTCCTGTTTGTAAACGGCCAACTGAATGACTGGGCATTGAAAGGCGCAATCGTTCAAATGATTTCCCACGGTTTTGTGTCTGCCGCGATGTTTATGTGTATCGGCGTGATGTACGACCGCCTGCATACCCGCAATATTGCCGACTATGGCGGCGTGGTCAATGTGATGCCTAAGTTTGCGGCGTTTATGATGTTGTTCGGTATGGCCAATGCCGGTCTGCCTGCAACTTCCGGCTTCGTGGGCGAGTTTATGGTGATTATGGGCGCGGTTAAAGTGAATTTTTGGGTAGGCGCGTTGGCTGCCATGACCTTGATTTACGGTGCGTCTTATACCCTGTGGATGTACAAACGCGTTATTTTTGGTGCGATCCACAATCCGCACGTTGCCGAAATGAAAGACATCAATTGCCGCGAATTTGCGATTTTGGCGATTTTGGCGGTTGCTGTTTTGGGCATGGGTCTGTATCCGCAAGCGTTTATCGAAGTGGTGCATCAAGCGGCAAACGATTTGATTGCCCATGTGGCACAAAGCAAGATTTGAGGTGTGTAAATGAACTGGTCTGATTTGAATTTAATGCCCGCCATGCCCGAAATCGTGCTGCTTGCGCTATTGGGTGTCGTATTGCTGGCAGACTTGTGGATTTGCGATAAAAACCGCTATCTGACCCATCTGATGAGTTTGGGAACAGTCATCATCGTGGCCGTTACCCAATTGGCGGTATGGGAACAGGGCAGTGTCGATGCCTTTCACGGTATGTATATTGCAGACGGCATGTCCCGTTTGGCAAAACTGGTGCTGTATGCGCTGACTTTCGGTCTGTTTATTTACAGTAAACCGTACAACCAAGACCGCCAAATTTTTAAAGGCGAGTTTTACACCCTGTCGCTGTTTGCCCTGTTGGGCATGAGCGTCATGGTCAGCGCGGCACATTTCCTGACTGCGTATATCGGTTTGGAATTGTTGTCTTTGTCGCTGTACGCCATGATTGCCCTGCGCCGCGATTCCGGCCGCTCTGCCGAGGCTGCGCTAAAATATTTCGTATTGGGCGCGTTGGCTTCCGGCTTGCTGCTCTATGGTATTTCCATGGTTTACGGCGCCACCGGTTCCCTCGATTTTGCTTCCGTCTTGGCTTCTGCTTTCAATGAGCAGGCCAATGAATGGTTGTTGAAATTGGGTATGGTGTTTATTGTAGTTGCCATTGCATTTAAATTGGGTGCGGTTCCATTCCATATGTGGGTACCCGATGTGTACGATGGCGCGCCGACCTCTGTTACCGCCTTTGTGGGTACGGCTCCGAAAATTGCCGCTGTTGTCTTTGCATTCCGTATCCTTGTTACCGGTATGGGTACCATACATTCAGACTGGGCGCCGATGTTGGCCATTCTTGCCGTTGCTTCTTTGGTGGTCGGTAACCTTGCCGCCATCATGCAAACCAATATCAAACGTATGCTTGCCTACTCCACCGTATCGCACATGGGCTTTATCCTGTTGGCGTTTATGGCAGGCGCAGTCGGCTTTACCGCAGGCCTGTATTACGCCATTACCTATGCTTTGATGGCGGCTGTCAGCTTCGGCGTTTTGATGGTATTGTCCACCAAAGACATTGAATGTGAAAACATCAAAGACCTCGCAGGCCTTAACCAACGCCATGCATGGTTTGCCTTCTTGATGCTGCTGTCCATGTTCTCCATGGCGGGTATTCCGCCGCTGATGGGCTTCTACGCTAAATTCGGCGTGATTATGGCGCTCTTGAAACAAGGCCATGTTTGGTTGTCCGTATTTGCCGTCATCATGTCGCTGATTGGTGCGTTCTACTACCTGCGCGTGGTCAAAGTCATCTACTTCGATGCGCCTGACCATGACCAGCCGGTCGGCAGCAACTATGCCGCCAAATTTGTCCTGACGGTCAATGCCTTCCTGCTGCTCCTGTGGGGTATCATGCCGCAAACCGTTATCGACTGGTGTGCCAAAGCATTGGAAAATACCCTGTAAGCTTTAAACAAAACCGACGGCGGCCGTTCCAAAGCCGCCGTTTTTGTTAGGATTCGCATCCGGGTGAAATATACCCAAAGTTCAGACGGCCTCAAGCCTTCGGACAAATATTAGGCGGATGTCATCAAGAGATTGAATATTCCACGGATAATGATGGGCAAGAATGCCCGTTCAACATGTTAAAATCACACACAGGCCGTCTGAAAACAGAAAGACCACCATGACCGCATCCATGTACATTCTTTTGCTGTTGGCACTTATCTTTGCCAACACCCCCTTTATTACCACCAAATTTTTCGGCATCATCGCCCTGAAACGCAAACACATCGGCCATCACTTGATCGAATTGCTGGCGGGCTTCCTTCTTACCGCGATCCTCGCCTATATCCTCGAATCACGCGCCGGTGCCGTGCATGCCCAAGATTGGGAGTTTTACGCGACCGTTGTCTGCCTCTACCTGATTTTTGCCTTCCCATGCTTTGTATGGCGTTACTTTTGGAATGAGCGAAATAGAGAGTAGGAATCGGATTTGAATAGGGAAAAGGCCGTCTGAAAGATTTTCAGACGGCCTTTTTATATCAAGTAAGGATTGTTTTAGGGATGAGCTTTGGAACATTGACCTGGAGTTGCCATATTCAGTTTCATAATGGCAGCTTTGGCAACATCTTCAGAAATTTCAGTTGCTGCCGGCATTGGTATTGGCCGCTTCAGGTAACAAGAAACCTTTGTTTTGCAAGTCGCCTAAGCAATTAACAACAATATCTTTAGTTACAGAGATAAATGCCTGATCCAGATTGCTATGGGGAGTCAGCTCTTTTGGTGTGGAGGTTAAACCAATAGTAGTCACAATAGCGTGATTAAATTCGGAACGGTTTAATTCTTTTTTGCCATCTGAGTAGCTACAGTAGAATTGATAGTAATCCTGAACTGTACTGCCTGCTAATCCGAAAGTCAGACCTGTTTTTATACCGTTACCTACTGCACCACCAATATCGGCGATATTGTTGGCATGGATTTTCAGGCTGTTTTGGGCTTGCGGGTCTACTGTTACAATCTTTGTTCCGTTTAGTGCAATTTTGGCAGCTTTTGTTAGAGCCGGATTTACTTTAGGGAAAGGCTTACCATTACGCTCGAACTCTCCCTCTAAACGTATAGGATAAGGTTGGTTTGGTACTTTCAAATCACTTTGTTTATATTTTTGATATTCGGTTGAGGTATAAGGATGTGGTACAACACAGGCAGAAAGCGCTAATGTTGAGCATAGAATGAGTAGTTTGTTCATAGATATTCTCCAGTTAATTTGCATTTATCTGTTCGTTTTCAGGTGAATTAAATAACGGATTCGAATAAAACCAATTATAACGTAATACAGTTTTTATACAAATTTTGCAAATCAATGTGAAAATTTGCATAGGAAAACAGGTTATTATATTGGATCTACCTTGTGAACTTCATTACTTTAGAGAGAAGGTTTCCGATAGTGATGGTAGATAGATATTGAGGGAGAGTTAACTTTAATTACCAAGAGTACAAGCTGTTAGCTTTTGAGTTATTAAGATTAGATGCCGATTGAAAATGATAGGGAGATTTCAGCTTGGGTCAGTCGGCAAATAAATCAAGCCAAAAGGCTGAGTTGATGTAGTTGCTTGAAACAATAAAGGCCGTCTGAAAGATTTTCAGACGGCCTTTATTTTGTTTGATGTTAAATATCGGTTAGAAAACAAGGCTGTTGGGGCGTAAAGCCTTGTCGTGAGGGCGGTTTAACGGTACTATTCTCGGTTAATCCTGTTTTATTCCTATGAAATTGAAAGTATAAGATGATTAATGATATTCAAAAGACAGCTGAAGGCAAAATGCAGCGTTCTCTGGAAGTATTGAAAGAAAACTTGGCTAAGGTGCGTACCGGCCGTGCGCATACCGGCCTGCTTGACCAAGTGGAAGTGGAATACTGGGGCAGCATGGTGCCTGTGAGTCAAGTAGCGAACGTAACGCTTTTGGATGCGCGTACGATTGGTGTGAAACCTTTCGAGAGCAATATGGCTTCAAAAGTCGAGAAAGCGATCCGTGACTCCAACTTGGGCCTGAACCCTGCTTCTGTCGGCGATTTGATCCGTGTCCCTATGCCTATGCTGACTGAGGAACGCCGTAAAGATTTGATCAAAGTGGTACGCGGCGAGGCGGAAGAGGGCCGTGTGTCTATCCGCAATGTGCGCCGTGATGCAAACGACCACATCAAAAAATTGTTGAAAGACAAAGAAATTTCTGAAGATGAAGCCCGCCGTGGCGAGGAAGCGGTTCAGAAATTGACCGACAAATACATTGCTGAGGCGGACAAGCTCTTGGCGGCCAAAGAAGAAGATTTGATGGCGATTTAATCCTGTGTGCAAACCGTTCAGACGGCCTTTGGACGGTTTGCTCCCTGAAAGGCAGACATGAAAAGCAGTACGCAGACGATTTTGGAACACTCTGCCATCCCCCGACATATTGCCGTGATTATGGACGGCAACGGACGTTGGGCAAAGAAGCGTTTTCTTCCCCGTGTGATGGGGCATAAGCGCGGCTTGGATGCGCTGGAGAACATGGTGAAGCATTGTGCTGAGCTGGGTGTGCGGTATTTGACCGTGTTTGCTTTTTCGACTGAAAACTGGCGACGCCCCGAGGAAGAGGTTTCTTTTCTGATGGGGCTGTTTTTGCAGGCTTTGCAAAAGCAGGTGCGCCGTTTGCACGATAACAATATGCGCTTGAAAGTCATCGGCAGCCGTGAGCGGTTTAATGCTGAAATCCTGAAGGGGATTGAGGCGGCCGAGGCGTTGACGGCAAACAATACCGGTTTGACTTTGAGCATTGCCGCCGATTATGGCGGCCGCTGGGATATTTTGCAGGCGGCAAATCAGTTGATTGCCGAGGGTGCAACAGAGATTACGGAAGAGGCGTTGTCGCGCTATTTGATGTTGGGCGATGCACCCGAGCCGGATTTGTTTATCCGCACCGGCGGCGAGACGCGCATCAGTAATTTCCTGCTGTGGCAGATGGCGTATGCGGAATTGTATTTTACGGATACGCTGTGGCCTGATTTTAATGAGAAATCGCTGAACGAGGCGATTGCTTCGTTCCAAAAACGGGAGCGCCGCTTCGGGCGGACTTCCGAACAGCTGCCGGTTGAGCAGCAACGGGGTTGAGAATTATGTTGAAACAACGGATTTTAACGGCGCTGTGGCTCTTGCCACTGATGCTGGTCATGCTGTTTTATGCACCTATGTGGCTGTGGGCGGCGTTTTGCGGCCTGATTGCTATGTTGGTTTTGTGGGAATATGCCCGCATGAGCGGCTTGGACAAGCTGAAAATCAATCATTATTTGGCGTCAACGCTGGTGTTCGGTGTGATTGCCTATGCCGGCGGTTGGCAGCTGCCCAATTTGGTTTGGTGTGTCGTATTGGCGTTTTGGCTGATTGTCATGCCTTGGTGGCTGAAAGCGAAATGGAAGCTAAACGGCGGCTGGCAGGCTTACACGGTCGGTTGGTTGTTGGTGATGCCGTTTTGGTTCGCACTGGTTTACCTGCGCCCTCAGCCTGAAGACGCGCTGTCTTTATTGGCGATTATGGGCTTGGTATGGGTGGCCGATATTGGCGCGTATTTCTGCGGCAAGTCGTTTGGCAAGCGCAAAATTGCGCCGACCATCAGCCCGGGTAAAAGCTGGGAAGGTGCGATCGGCGGTGCATTATGCGTTGCCGTGTACATGACCATCGTATGGAAAGCCGGTTGGCTGGCTTTTGAAGCCGGTTGGCTAAAAACTATTTTGATCGGCTTGATTCTGACCGTTGTCAGCGTGTGCGGCGATTTGTTGGAAAGCTGGCTCAAACGTGCGGCCGGTATCAAAGACAGCAGCAATCTGCTGCCGGGACACGGCGGCGTGTTCGACCGTGTGGACAGCCTGATTGCCGTTATCAGCATTTATGCCGCCTTTGTATATTTGTTTTAAACCGCCTGTCTCACATGGTTGGGGGAGCTGATTATGTCCGAACAAAAACAGATTTCATCTTTATCGATCTTGGGCGTATTGTTGGCACTGGGATTGATGGCTGCGGCGTTTATTTTGGGCGTGCAGTTTAAGAATCTGCGCCAGCCGGGGACAATCACCGTAAAAGGTTTGGCGGAGAAAAACTTCCAATCCGACAGCGCGACGTGGAATACGGGCGTGAACGCACACGGCGAGAGCTACCAGGAAGTTTTGGATTTGCTGATGGCAAGACGCAAGAAGCTGTCTAAATTTTTGGGCGAGCAAGGCTTTGCGGCGGCTGAAATGAAAGTGGGCCTGCCCGAAGTGTCGCGCGTTTTCAATGAAACCCGCGACGAACTGGGCAACGTAACCCGCACGCCCAACGGCTACGATGGCGACCTCAATATTGTGGTCAACACCAAAAAACTTGACAAAATTCAAGCCGCCCAGCGCGCCATTTTGAACTTCCGTGCGCAAAACGAATTCATCCGCTTCGACAATCCGCAATATTTACTGGGCAATTTGGAAACCATCAAACGCGATTTGATTACGCAGGCGACTGAGGATGCGCAGAAACGCGCGGCCGAATTTGCTAAAACCGGCGGCGGCAAAGTGGGCGCCATGCGTTCTGCTTCGCAAGGCTCGTTCAACATCTATGCCGACACCGGCAGCAGCGAGGACGACGAGTACGGCGGTTCTTACGATAAAAGCACCGTCGGCAAACAAGTCCGACTGGTTGTTACCATCGAATACGGCATTGAGTAATTCTTTCAGACGGCCTGTTTAGCCGGGAGGCAAAAGGCCGTCTGAAAATTGGAAACGGCAAAGAAATCTATTTCAAACACAATGAATACCGTTTGCACAGCACACAAAGAACACACCATGACACAACAAGTTCTGACCATATTAGGCAGTACCGGCAGCATAGGCGAAAGCACTTTGGACGTTGTTTCCCGCCATCCCGAAAAATTCCGCGTGTTCGCGCTGGCAGGGCATAGGCAGGTGGACAAGCTGGCGGCGCAATGCAAACAGTTCCGTCCGGAATATGCCGTTGTCGGCGATGCCGGCCATGCGGCCGAGCTGGAAAAGAAACTCAAACAAGAAGGCATCAATACGCAGGTTTTATATGGTGCTCAAGCCCTGATTGATGTGGCTTCGGCCGATGAAGTCAGCGGCGTGATGTGTGCCATTGTCGGCGCGGCCGGTTTGCCCTCGGCTTTGACCGCCGCTCAAAAGGGCAAAACCATTTATCTGGCCAACAAAGAAACGCTGGTGGTTGCCGGCGCATTGTTCATGGAAACCGCCCGTCAAAACGGCGCCGCCGTCTTGCCGATTGACAGCGAACACAACGCCATCTTCCAAGTATTGCCAAGGGATTACACAGGCCGTCTGAATGAGCACGGTATCAATTCGATTATCCTGACCGCATCGGGCGGCCCGTTCCTTAACACCGATTTAAGTACATTTGACAGCATTACGCCCGAGCAGGCGGTCAAGCATCCGAATTGGAGCATGGGGCGCAAAATTTCCGTCGATTCCGCGTCAATGATGAATAAGGGCTTGGAGTTGATTGAGGCGCATTGGCTGTTTAACTGTCCGCCGGAAAAACTGGAAGTCGTCATCCATCCGCAATCCGTGATACACAGCATGGTGCGTTATCGCGATGGTTCGGTATTGGCGCAGTTGGGTAATCCCGATATGCGTACGCCGATTGCTTATTGTTTGGGCCTGCCCGAACGCATCGATTCCGGCGTGGGCGAGTTGGATTTCGGCGAATTGTCCGCGTTGACCTTCCAGAAGCCTGACTTTGACCGTTTCCCATGTCTGAAACTTGCCTATCAGGCCATGAATGCAGGCGGCGTCGCGCCTTGCGTGTTGAACGCTGCAAACGAAGTTGCCGTGGCCGCTTTTTTAGATAAACGCATCAAGTTTACCGATATTGCCCAAGTTGTTGCCCACTGCCTTGCCCAAGATTTTTCAGACGGCCATCATGATATTGAAAGCCTGCTGGCGCAAGACGCGCAAACACGCAGACAGGCAGAAGCCTTTATCGGTAAATATTAAAGTTTCAATGACAGGCCGTCTGAAACGCCAACCGCTTGGCATTTAGGCAGACAAAATGGAACAACTGCCTTTATAATCGGTTTTCAGACGGCCTTATCCGTTGATTATCACATTCCACTCAGGGGATTTTTTTGCAAACCTTTTTAGCCTTTATCGTCGCCATTCTGATTTTGGTCAGCCTGCATGAGTTCGGACACTATATTGTTGCCCGCTGGTGCGGCGTTAAAGTCGTGCGCTTTTCCGTCGGCTTCGGTAAGCCCTTTTTCACCCGAAAACGCGGCGATACCGAGTGGTGTCTCGCCCCGATTCCGTTGGGCGGTTACGTTAAAATGGTCGATACGCGCGAAGGCGAGGTGGCAGAGGCAGATGTGCCCTACGCCTTTGACAAGCAGCATCCGGCCAAGCGCATCGCCATTGTCGCCGCCGGCCCTTTGACCAATTTGATTTTGGCCGTTTTGCTTTACGGTTTGAGCTTTTCCTTCGGCGTAACCGAGTTGCGCCCCTATGTCGGCATGGTCGAGCCTAGCAGTATTGCCGCCAAAGCAGGTTTTCAGGCAGGCGACAAGATTGTATCGGTCAACGGAATCGCCGTAAAAGACTGGAGCGATGCGCAAACCGAGATGGTGTTGAACCTTGAAGCCGGTCCTGTAAAAGTCGCTGTTCAGACGGCCTCAAATGCCCAAGCCGTCCGCATAATTGATGCCGCCGGCACGCCTGAAGCAGGTAAAGTTGCGAAAAACCAAGGCAACATCGGCCTTTTGCCTTTTAGAATTACTAACCACATCGGCAAAGTCTTGGCTGATAGTCCGGCCGAAAAAGCAGGCTTGAAGGAAAACGACAAGCTGCTGACCGCCGATGGGAAGCCCATCGAGAGCTGGCAGGCATGGACGGAACTCTTCCGCGCCAGTCCCGGCCAACGAATCGAACTGACTTACGAGCGCGACGGCAAAATACTGGCGACCGCTATCCGGCCGGACAGCGTCGAGCAGTCGGCAGGCGTGCTGGTGGGTAGGGCCGGGCTTGCCGCCCAAGCGGATAAAGAGTGGGATAAAACCATCCGCTACCGTTATACGCCTTCCGTTGCCCAAGCCTTTGAATTGGGTTGGAACAAAACCGTCAACTATTCGTGGACGACCCTCAAATTTTTCGGAAAACTGGTTACAGGCAATGCCTCTTTGAACCATATTTCCGGCCCCCTGACCATTGCCGATGTCGCCGGACAGTCCGCCAAACTCGGATTGCAGAGCTACCTCGAATTTCTGGCCTTGGTCAGCATCAGCTTAGGCGTGTTGAACCTTTTGCCCGTACCCGTTTTAGACGGCGGACATCTGGTTTTCTATACCGCCGAATGGATACGCGGAAAGCCTTTGAGCGAGCGCATACAGGCAGTCGGCCTGCGCTTCGGACTGGCAGCCATGCTTTTGATGATGGCTGTGGCTTTCTTTAATGACATCAACCGTTTGTTTGGATAATTTATGAAACTGAACCAGATTGCTTCCGCTTTAATGGTATTGAGCCTGTCTCCCCTGGCATTGGCTGACTTTACCATTCAGGACATCCGCGTCGAAGGCCTGCAACGCACCGAGCCGAGTACCGTCTTCAACTACCTGCCCGTTAAAGTCGGTGATAATTTCAATGATGCGCGCAGTGAAGAAATCATTAAAAAACTCTACGCAACCGGTTTCTTTGACGACGTACGCGTCGAAACCATGGACAATCAAGTCCTGCTGACCGTGATTGAGCGTCCGACCATCAGCTCGCTCAATATTACCGGCGCAAAAATGTTGCAAAACGATGCCATCAAGAAAAACCTTGAAGCCTTCGGTTTGGCGCAATCCCAATACTTCAACCAAGCAACGCTGAACCAAGCCGTCGCCGGTTTGAAAGAAGAGTATTTGAGCCGCGGCAAACAGTCGGTCAAAATCACGCCGACCGTCACCAAACTCGCCCGCAACCGCGTGTCTATCGATATTGCCATCGAAGAGGGAAAATCTACCAAGATTACCGATATTTCCTTTGAAGGCAACGAAGTTTATTCCGACCGCCGCCTGCTGAAACAAATGTCCCTGAGCGAAGGCGGCATGTGGACTTGGATCACCAAGAGCAACCAGTTCAATGAGCAAAAATTTGCTCAGGACATGGAAAAAATCACCAATTACTACCAAAACAACGGCTACTTCAACTTCCGCATTTTGGATACCGACATCCAAACCAACGAAGACAAAACCAAGCAGACCATTAAAGTAACCGTCAGCGAAGGCGACCGCTTCCGCTGGGGCAATGTACGCATCGAAGGCGATACGCTGGAAGTGCCGAAAGAAGATTTGGAAAAACTGCTGACCATGAAGCCGGGCAAATGGTACGAGCGCGCGCAAATGTCCAATTCGCTCGAAGCCATCCAAAACCGCATGGGTCAGGCAGGTTACGCATTCAGCGAAATCAATGTCCAACCGATTCCAAATGCCGAAACGCATACTGTTGATTTCGTGCTGACCGTTCAACCGGGCCGCAAAATCTATGTGAACGAAATCAACATTACCGGCAACAACAAAACCCGTGACGAAGTCATCCGCCGCGAGTTGCGCCAAATGGAATCGGCGCCTTACGATTCTGCCAAACTGCAACGTTCCAAAGAGCGCGTTGAGTTGTTGGGCTACTTCGACAACGTTCAATTTGATGCGGTTCCTGTGGCCAATACCCCTGACCAAGTTGATCTGAACATGAGCCTGACCGAACGTTCAACCGGCTCGCTCGACTTGAGCGCAGGTTGGGTTCAGGATACCGGTTTGGTAATGTCTGCCGGCGTGGCTCAAGACAACCTGTTTGGTACGGGTAAATCCGTTGCTCTGCGTGCGTCCCGCAGTAAAACCACAGTAAACGGCTCGTTGTCGTTTACCGACCCATACTTCACACCGGACGGCGTAAGTTTGGGTTACGACATTTACGGCAAGACTTACGACCCGCGTAAAGCTTCTTCCAGCGCGAAACAGTATAAAACCACGACTTTCGGCGGCGGTTTGCGTATCGGTATTCCGGTTACCGAATATGACCGTGTGAACTTCGGCCTGGCCGCAGAGCGTCTGACCGTGAACACCTACAAAGGTGCGCCTAAACGCTATGCCGACTTTATCAACCAATACGGTAAAGGCAACGGCAACGGCGTGGGTAACTTCAAAGGCTGGTTGTACAAAGGCACCATCGGCTGGGGCCGTAACAAAACCGACAATGCCTTGTGGCCGACCCGCGGTTACCTGACCGGCGTAAACGGCGAAATCGCACTGCCGGGCAGCGACCTGCAATACTACACCCTGACCCACAACCAAACTTGGTTCTTCCCGTTAAGCAAAGATTTCACATTGATGCTGGGTGGCGAAGTCGGTTATGGCAACGGCTACGGTAAAACCAAAACCATGCCGTTCTTTGAAAACTTCTACGGCGGCGGCTTAGGCTCTGTTCGCGGCTTTGAAAGCGGTACGCTGGGTCCGAAAGTCTATGACGAATACGGCGAGAAAATCAGCTACGGCGGTAACAAAAAAGCCAACGTTTCCGCAGAGTTGCTCTTCCCGATGCCGGGCATTAAAGACTCGCGTACCGTCCGTCTGAGCTTGTTTGCCGATGCGGGCAGCGTGTGGGACGACAAAACTTACAACGACAGTAGCAGCAATACTTATTACACTAATGGCGCGCTCCAAAACGTGTACGGCGTAGGCAAAACGCACAAATCGACATTCAAAAACGAATTGCGTTACTCTGCCGGTGCTGCCGTGACTTGGCTCTCTCCGCTGGGTCCGATGAAGTTCAGTTATGCTTATCCGATTAAGAAAAAAGAAGGCGACGAAATCCAACGCTTCCAATTCCAACTCGGTACAACATTCTGATGATGTTTAGGCCGTCTGAAACCGGGTTTGTCCGTTTCAGACGGCCTCATGGCAGATTGGCGGCAGGCTTATTGCAAACCGCCCGTCTGTTTTCAAGCAAGGATTTTTATCATGAGTAAAATAGCCGGCACCCTCCGTGTCCTCGCCGTAGCCCTGCCGGGTTTCGTGCTGTTGCCGCAAGCGGCGGCGGATGGCGTACAGAAAATCGGTTTTATCAATACCGAGCGCGTTTATCAGGAATCCAAGCAGGCGCAAAGCATTCAGACGACTTTGGAAAAAGAGTTCAAAAGCCGTCAAACCGCCTTGCAAAAGCTGCAGCAGGAAGGCGAGGTTTTGGAGCGAAAACTGAGCAGCGACAAGCTCAGCGACAGCCAAAGGGAAGCGGAAACCCAAAAATGGCGCAATCTGGTACAAAAATTCCGCAAGCAGCAGGCCGAGTTGGCAGAAGACTACAACCTGCGCCGCAATGAAGAATTCGCCGCGCTCCAGCAAAATGCCAACCGCGTCATCGTCGATTTGGCCAAACGCGAAGGTTACGACTTCATCTTGCAGGACGTGATTTACGTCAACGGCCGCTACGACATTACCAACAGCGTTATCAAAGCCCTAAACGCACACTGACCCTGCTCGGCAGCGAATGCAACCATACAGACAAACCTAAGGCCGTCTGAAACCCAAACCGGCAGCTTTCAGACGGCCTGACATCTTGACGGCAGATTATCATGACTTCACAAGCATACACCCTGTCCCAAATCGTTTCCCAACTCGGCGGCGAATGGAAAGGCGAAGACATCGCCATTACCGCCGTCCGTCCGTTGGATCAGGCGCAGGCGGAACACATCAGCTTTTTGGCCAACCCGAAATACAAAGCCGAAGTGCACGACAGCCGGGCAGGCGCAGTGATTGTGTCGCCGAAAGCCGCAGACGAATTTGCAGGCCGCAACCTGATTGTGGCTGCCGACCCTTATCTTTATTTTGCCAAAGTGGCACGATTGTTCTCGCCGATTGTCAAAGCTCAAGGCGGCGTACATCCGACCGCCGTTGTCGAGGCAAGCGCCAAAGTGCCGGCAAGCTGCGAAATCGGCGCAAATGCCTATATCGGCGCGAATGCCGTATTGGGCGAAGGCTGCCGTATTTTGGCCAATGCCGTTGTCCAACACGATTGCACGTTGGGCGATGAAGTCGTGTTGCATCCCAATTCCGTCATCTATTACGGCTGCACGTTGGGCAACCGTGTCGAAATCCACAGCGGCGCCGTCATCGGCGCAGACGGTTTTGGCTTGGCCTTTGCCGGCGATTCATGGTTTAAAATTCCGCAAACCGGCGCAGTCACGCTGGGCGATGATGTGGAAATCGGTTCGAACACCAATATCGACCGCGGCGCAATGAGCGATACGACCGTCGGCAACGGCACCAAAATCGACAACCAAGTCCAAATCGGCCACAACTGCAAAATCGGTGCGCACACCGTTATCGCCGCCAAAACCGGTATTTCCGGCAGCGTCACCATCGGCAATTATTGCATTATCGGCGGCGGCGTCGGCACGGTCGGACACATCGAAATCGCCGATAAAACCACCATCGGCGGCGGTACATCCGTTACCCACAGTATTACCGAAAGCGGCCAGCATTTGGCCGGTATTTTCCCGATGTCGGGCTACAAAGACTGGGCGCGCAATGCCGTTTATATCCACCGTTTGAGCGAAATGAACAAACGCCTCAAAACGCTGGAAAAACAGCTTGCCGACAGCGACGAAGCCTAAATGCGGCGCAAACAGTCCGCACCCCGCATCCGAATACGTTTAAACCCAATACAAACAAGGAAAGACGAACATCATGGACGTACAACTCCCGATCGAAGCCAAAGACATTCAAAAACTTATCCCACACCGTTATCCGTTTTTGCAACTCGACCGCATTACTGCGTTCGAACCGATGAAAACCCTGACTGCGATTAAAAATGTCACCATGAACGAGCCGCAGTTCCAAGGCCACTTTCCCGACCTGCCCGTGATGCCCGGCGTGCTGATCATCGAAGCCATGGCGCAAGCGTGCGGCACACTCGCCATCCTCAGCGAGGGCGGCCGCAAAGAAAACGAATTCTTCTTCTTCGCCGGTATCGACGACGCCCGTTTCAAACGCCAAGTCATCCCCGGCGACCAACTGGTTTTTGAAGTCGAGCTGTTGACCAACAAACGCGGTATCGGCAAATTCAACGCCGTTGCCAAAGTCGACGGTCAAGTTGCCGTTGAAGCCGTGATTATGTGCGCCAAACGCGTGGTGTAAGAATGGGACAGGCCGTCTGAAAGCTTCAGACGGCATCTTGCAGGCAATACCTGTATCAGACAGCAAGGAAACAGCATGACCCTTATCCATCCGACCGCCGTCATCGACCCCAAAGCCGAACTCGACTCCAGCGTCAAAGTCGGCCCGTACAGCATCATCGGTCCCAATGTCCAAATCGGTGCGAATACCGAAATCGGTCCGCACGTCGTCATCAACGGCCATACGACCATCGGTGAAAACAACCGCATTTTCCAATTTGCCAGCCTCGGCGAAATTCCGCAGGACAAAAAATACCGCGACGAGCCGACCAAGCTGATTATCGGCAACGGCAACACCATCCGCGAATTTACGACGTTCAACCTCGGTACGGTTACCGGCATCGGCGAAACCCGTATCGGCGACGACAACTGGATTATGGCCTACTGCCACCTTGCCCATGACTGCGTGGTCGGCAACCATACTATCTTCGCTAACAACGCCTCACTCGCAGGTCACGTTACCATCGGCGACTACGTCGTCTTGGGCGGCTACACGCTGGTGTTCCAATTCTGCCAAATCGGTGACTACGCCATGACCGCGTTTGCCGCCGGCGTACACAAAGACGTACCGCCATACTTTATGGCTGCAGGCTACCGCGCCGAACCTGCCGGCCTCAACAGCGAAGGTATGCGCCGCAACGGTTTCACGGCCGAACAGATTGCCTCTGTCAAAGATGTGTATAAAACCATTTACCATCGCGGCATTCCGTTTGAAGAAGCCAAGGCAGAGATTCTGAAACGCGCCGAAACCCAAAGCGAATTGGCGGTATTTAAAGACTTTTTTGCACAATCCACACGCGGTATTATCCGTTGATGGATGGATTGAAGGCCGTCTGAAACTTTTTCAGACGGCCTTTGGATTGCAAAAATCCGTGCAGTAGGGCAGGTTTTTTGTCCGTTTGCTGCCGATGCCGTCTGAAAACGGGTGGGCAAATGACCGCCCCAAAATCTTTTAGCTTCCGAACCTTAACAATATGAATTCCAATTCTTCCCCCCTTATCGCCATCAGCGTCGGCGAAGCTTCCGGCGACTTGCTCGGCGCACACTTAATCCGTGCCATTAAGGCGCGTTGCCCGAACGCGCGGTTTACCGGCATCGGCGGCGAGCGCATGAAGGCGGAGGGTTTTGAGAGTTTGTACGATCAGGAAAAGCTGGCGGTGCGCGGTTTTGTTGAGGTTATCAAACGCCTACCGCAGATTTTGAAAATCCGCAAAGGGCTGGTGAACGATTTAATCCGCCTCAAGCCGGATGTGTTTATCGGCATCGATGCGCCGGACTTTAATCTCGGCGTGGCAGAAAAACTCAAGCAGGCAGGCATTCATACCATTCATTACGTCAGCCCGTCGGTTTGGGCGTGGCGGCGCGAACGGGTCAATAAAATCGTGCATCAGGTCAACCGCGTGTTGTGCCTGTTTCCGATGGAGCCACAGCTTTATATCGATGCCGGAGGCAGAGCCGAGTTTGTCGGCCATCCGATGGCGCAAACCATACCGGTGGAAGCGGATAGGGCGGCGGCGCGGCAGAAGCTGGACGTACCTGCGGACGTGCCCGTGTTTGCCATCTTGCCCGGCAGCCGCGTGAGCGAAATTGATTACATGGCGGTGGTGTTTTTTCAGACGGCCTTATTGCTGCTGAAACGTTATCCGAAGGCACAGTTTTTGCTGCCTGTGGCGACGGTCGCAACGCGCAAACGCATTAGTGAAATTTTGGCGCAACCTGAATTTGCCGCCCTTCCCATTACGTTGACCGACAAGCAGTCGGATACGGTTTGCACCGCTGCCGACGTGGTATTGGTCACCAGCGGTACGGCGACTTTGGAAGTGGCCTTGTGCAAGCGGCCTATGGTCATCAGCTACAAAATTTCGCCGCTGACTTATGCGTATGTGAAAAACAAAATCAAAGTGCCGCATGTTGGTTTGCCCAATATTTTGTTGGGTAAAACCGCTGTTCCCGAGCTGCTGCAACACGATGCCGTCCCTGAAAAACTGGCACAGGCCGTGGCAGACTGGTATGACCACCCTGAAGCCGTGGCCGTGTTGGAACAGGATTTCCACGCCTTGCATCTGCTGTTGAAAAAAGATACGGCAGCATTGGCGGCGGCGGCAGTATTGGAAGAAGCCGGATTTTCAGACGGCCTGAAAGACAAGTAAGGAAAATACATGAATTTATTGGGAGCATTGGCCAAGGTTGGCAGCCTGACGATGGTGTCGCGCATTTTAGGTTTTGTGCGCGATACGATTATCGCCCGTGCGTTTGGTGCAGGCATGGCGACGGATGCGTTTTTTGTCGCGTTCAAACTGCCCAACCTGCTACGGCGCGTGTTTGCAGAGGGCGCATTTGCCCAAGCCTTCGTACCGATTTTGGCGGAATACAAAGAAACCCGCTCACCCGAAGCCACGCAGGCATTTGTGCGTCATGTGGCCGGTATGTTGTCGTTTGTGTTGGTCATTGTTACCGCACTGGGCATACTTGCCGCGCCGTGGGTGATTTATGTTTCTGCGCCCGGTTTTGCCAAAGATGCCGATAAGTTTCAGCTCTCCATCGACCTGCTTCGGGTAACGTTTCCTTATATCTTTTTGATTTCCTTGTCGTCTTTTGTCGGCTCAATACTCAACTCCTATCATAAATTCGGCATTCCCGCCTTTACGCCGACTTTTTTGAATATTTCCTTTATCGTCTTTTCCCTGTTCTTCGTACCGTATTTCGATCCGCCTGTTATGGCGTTAGCGTGGGCAGTATTTGTCGGCGGCGTGTTGCAGCTGGTGTTCCAACTGCCTTGGTTGGCGAAACTGGGCTTCTTGAAAATGCCCAAACTCAGCTTTAAAGACGCAGCGGTCAACCGCGTAATGAAACAGATGGGGCCGGCTATTTTGGGCGTGAGCGTGGCGCAGATTTCCTTGGTTATCAACACCATTTTTGCCTCGTTTTTGCAGTCCGGCAGCGTGTCATGGATGTATTACGCCGACCGACTGATGGAATTGCCGACCGGCGTTTTGGGCGTGGCACTCGGTACGATTTTGCTGCCCACCTTGTCCAAACACGCCGCCAGTCAGGATACCGAGCAGTTTTCCGGCCTGCTCGACTGGGGTTTGCGCCTGTGTATGCTGCTGACCCTGCCTGCCGCCGTCGGCCTTGCCGTGTTGTCTTTCCCTCTGGTTACGACCTTGTTCATGTACCGTGAATTTACGCTGCACGACGCGCAAATGACCCAACACGCGCTGATTGCCTATTCCTTCGGCTTGATCGGTCTGATTATGATTAAAGTGTTGGCTCCCGGTTTCTACGCCCGCCAAAACATCAAAACCCCCGTTAAAGTCGCTATTTTCACGCTGATTTGCACGCAGTTGATGAACCTCGCTTTCATTTCGCCGCTTAAACACGTCGGCTTGTCCCTTGCTATCGGTTTGGGCGCGTGTCTGAATGCAGGTTTGCTGTTTTTCCTTTTGCGCAAACACGGCATCTACCGCCCCGGTAAAGGTTGGGCAGCGTTTTTGGTTAAAATGGTCATTTCTTTGGTCGTCATGGGCGGCGGTTTGTGGCTGGCGCAATATTATCTGCCGTTTGAATGGGTGCACGTCGGTGGCTTTAAAAAAGCAGGCCAACTCTGCGTCCTGATTGCCTTGGGAGGTGGCCTCTACTTTGTTTCCCTCGCCGCGCTCGGTTTCCGTCCGCACCATTTCCGCAGGGTGGAAAAATAGGCAGCCGTAGTGCTATTGCTTTGGCTTAAAGGCTATTCACTAAAAAGGCCGTCTGAAACATTTTCAGACGGCCTTTTATTTTATTTCGAACGCAGATTTTCAATCAATTCTTTCAGTAATAGATTTTCATCTATTTTTTGCTGTAGCAGTTGATCTTTGTGCAACATTAATTCTTGTTGATGTTTAATAGTCAGCTTTAATTTTTCAATTTCTGCAGTTAACTCTTGTGAAGGTGTTGCATAGAAAGAAATATCACTGTTGTTGTCGCCTTCATTAATTTGGCATACAAAACCTTTATTTTCGGATTGAAGCAAATCGAGTAAGTCAATATGAAAAATTTCAGCAATTTGCTCCAGGCGTGGTAAGTTCAATCTAGTTTCACCGCGTTCAATTTTTGCATAACCGTTGGTGGAAAGATTTAATTTATCCGCAACCTCTTCCTGTGACCATTGGTTCATTTCTCGCATTAACCGGATTTTTTCATATGTCTTCATAGTTACCACTTTTTATTAATTTCAACCCAAACTTCAGTAGGATTTTATCACTTTTGGTTGCTGGCTTACCAGCAGTTGGTTACATAAAATTATGCCATTATAAATAGATACCTTAAGCATAATGATGGGTTGGAGAACTTTTATTTCCTTTGTGTTTTTCTTAACTATTACCATGCAAAGCCATGCTCGGGAAATTGTGCAACAAGCTGCTGCTCAATGTTTTCAGGCTGCCTATCCGCAAACTGTTAAAGCTATCGGCGCAACCGTTTCGGTTAACGGACAAACATTTGCATTGGCAAAATCGAAATATTCAGATTATTTTAAAAAATTGAATAGCGCAGGTTTATTAGATCAACTGGAACAGATTTATCCTTTGGATTTTTCAACTCCTAAAGCTAATGAAGATGCAGGGCGTTTGCGTGATGATGCTTTCTTTGCTGAAATGTATGGCGAAAATGAGGCAGAGGTAAGAAAAAATTTGGTCCCTATCTATTGGGCTCCGTCAGGAAGAACAGTTATGTTTAACAAAGTAAATGGAGCAGCTGAAAAACTGGAGACAGTTGGTAGAGAGTTGGCGGCTGATTTTAACTTAAAAAGTTATGCTGCCAAAACTGCAGGGACATTTAACTATCGCTTCATTAGTGGAACTAAGCGGCGTAGTGCCCATGCTTTCGGTATTGCCATTGACTTCTCATTGCCTAAAGGCCT
The DNA here is from genome assembly GCF_051963335.1 of Neisseria sp. P0004.S004. Lineage (NCBI taxonomy): Bacteria > Pseudomonadati > Pseudomonadota > Betaproteobacteria > Neisseriales > Neisseriaceae > Neisseria > Neisseria sp. P0004.S004. Next base: position 7,291 of record NZ_JBQCUK010000007.1, on the reverse strand, counting down.
AGGTACATATTGGCAGTGGTCAGGCTGTAAAGAGGGTAAAGCCTGTACCTATCCACAAGCTCTGCGCCAAGATGCTATCTTAAAGAGAATGGTTGCAGTCTTTGAAAAGCATGGCTTCATTTGGGGAGGGAAATGGTATCACTATGATTCTGTGCATTTTGAATATAGGCCGGAATTATTAATCAAACAATGTCGTTCACTTTAAAGGAAAACTTATGAAAAAATGGTTAATTTTAGGAAGTATTTTATTATCAACACAAGCTTTCTCATCAGATTATCTATGTTCTTATCGTGCGAGGATATCTCAGAACGATAAATTTAACAGCAGCGGTAATTATATCGCTACGCAATACAGTAAAGATGTTGTTGCTGCTATCATCCGCCAAGAACGTGCCAATTTCCACAAATTTGGTGTGCGAGATAACGAAGATGAAGGCGATTGCGTATTTGCGTCAGCCGAAAATCGTTCGCGCTTAGAACGTTGGTTAGCTTCGGGTAGTATTGGACAGGCTACTATCCGTCGCATTGTTGATGGCAATCCCGTAATTTACGTTGATATTTACCGCAACCGTGTCAGTGTGAGCACCCGTTGATGATTAAAGGTTTGTTATATATCAGTGCAGTAGGTCTGTTCTTGCTATCAGGCTGTGGCTCTAAAAATAAAATTGCTTGTAGTGATGAGAATGGACTACTTGTCTTGAAAAATGTAGTTACCGAAGCTACAGAAAAGCAGTTACGTTCAGAGAATAGTAACTTAACTTTGTCTTCAATCCGTGCAACAATTGCAAAAATCGGAATGTCTTTTGAAGATATCCGCACATCTAAAAATGATCCTAACAGTAATAAAGTTTTTTGTGAAAGTAAGCTCACGCTTAGCATACCTACTGACCTTCTTAGCGATATACAGGTTGCATTAGAGGAAAGTGGACAGAACGATAACATAGAAAAATTTCTGACGAGCTTTAATTATAAGAAATCAGCAACCGCTGCCAATAAATATCAAATTGATCTTGTTTATAATCTTCAGCCGACCGATGATGGGAAACAGATTTATTCTGAAATAGAAGATAGTATCAATGCTGTTGCTGGTATTAGTTCAATGTTGAATTATGCTTTGTCAAAAAACATAATTATCAACCAGAATTTAGAAGAAAAACGTGCTAAGGAAGAAATTGAGAATCAGGAGGCAGCTTACCATAGGTCAGAATGGCAACAACAGTCCTTCGATGAGATGAATCCTGTACAATTACCTGAGACTAACGTATCCAGTCCTGATGAAATAAGGCCTACAGATGAAATGAGTGTAGTGCAATAAGAAAACAACTCCCCAAAAAAGGCCGTCTGAAACATTTTCAGACGGCCTTTTTTTGTTTTATGTTTTAACTATAAAGCTTCGCTCCTTTTTTGACGAACTCAATCGATTTTTCCTCCATGCCCTGCCGTTGGGCTTTTTGCTTGTCGGCGTAGTCGCGCACTTCCTGTGTGATTTTCATCGAGCAGAATTTGGGACCGCACATTGAGCAGAAGTGGGCGATTTTCGCGCCTTCGGCAGGCAGGGTTTCGTCGTGGAAGCTCTCGGCGCGTTCGGGGTCGAGGCTTAAGCGGAATTGGTCGCGCCAGCGGAACTCAAAACGCGCCTTGCTCAGGGCGTTGTCGCGTAATTGTGCACCCGGCCAGCCTTTGGCGAGGTCGGCGGCATGGGCGGCGAGTTTGTAGGTGATGATGCCGGTGCGCACGTCTTCTTTATCGGGCAGGCCGAGATGCTCTTTCGGGGTAACGTAGCAGAGCATGGCTGTGCCGTACCAGCCGATATTGGTTGCGCCTATGCCCGAGGTGATGTGGTCGTAGCCGGGGGCGATATCGGTAACGAGCGGGCCGAGTGTGTAGAAAGGTGCTTCAAAGCAGTGTTGCAGCTCTTCGGTCATGTTTTCTTTGACGCGTTGCAACGGCACATGGCCGGGGCCTTCGATCATGACTTGGACGTCGTGTTCCCACGCTTTGGCGGTCAATTCGCCCAAGGTGTGCAATTCGGCGAATTGGGATTCGTCGTTGGCATCGGCAATGCAGCCGGGGCGCAGGCCGTCGCCGAGGCTGAACGATACGTCGTAGGCTTTCATGATTTCGCAGATTTCGTCGAAATGCGTGTAGAGGAAGTTTTCCCGATGGTGGGCGAGACACCATTTCGCCATGATGGAGCCGCCGCGCGATACGATGCCGGTGAGGCGGTTGGCGGTCATCGGCACATAGCGCAGCAACACGCCTGCGTGCAGGGTGAAATAGTCCACGCCTTGTTCCGCCTGCTCGATTAAGGTATCGCGTACCAAATCCCAAGTCAGGTCTTCGGCGATGCCGCCGGTTTTTTCCAAAGCCTGATAGATGGGCACCGTACCGATGGGGACGGGTGCGTTGCGGATAATCCATTCGCGCGTTTCGTGGATGTGCGCGCCGGTGGACAAATCCATAATCGTGTCCGCGCCCCAACGCAGCGACCATACCATTTTTTCGACTTCTTCGGTCAGGCTGGAGGTAACGGCGGAGTTGCCCAAGTTGCCGTTGATTTTGACGCGGAAGTTGCGGCCGATAATCATCGGTTCGAGTTCGGGGTGGTTGATGTTGGCAGGGATAATCGCGCGTCCGGCGGCGATTTCTCGGCGCACGAATTCGGGCGTGATTTGGTCGGGATGAGTCGGGATGTTCGCACCGAAACTTTGCCCTGCGTGCTGCTTCAAGAGCTTGGCGTATTCGGGCCGTCTGAAAAGCTCGTCCAGCTTCATGCGTTCGCGTATGGCGACAAACTCCATTTCGGGCGTGATGATGCCGCGGCGCGCATAGTGAAGCTGGGTTACGTTGCTGCCGCTTTTCGCGCGGCGCGGGCGGGTAATTTGGTTGAAACGCAGATGGGCGGTTTTCGGATCGTGCGCGCGTTCGGTGCCGTATTCGCTCGACAGGGTAGGCAGGATTTCGGTATCGCCGCGTTCGTCCAGCCATGCGGTGCGGACGTGCGACAGGCCTTGTTTCAGATCGATGTGTGCTGCCGGATCGCCGTATGCGCCGCTGGTGTCGTACACCGGAATCGGCGGATTGGCTTCCGTACCTTGCGCCGTGTAGGTGTCGTCTTGACGGATTTCACGCAAAGGCACGCGGATGTCGGCGCGGCTGCCTGGGATATAGACGCGGTCGGAATTGGGATATTGGAAGCGGATGCCGATGTCTTCGCTCAAGTCGGAAAGACGGCGCGCCTCATCGCCGGTTTTTTTAGCAGTAGTCATAAAAAATTGCTCCTGTTTCTCGGTTATGAAATGGAAACAGGAGCATTGCTTTTTTCAGACGGCCTTGTGGATATCTTCAATCAACCGTTTAAAATCACATTTGCCGAAACTCCCCACGCAGGTATTATCCTGTTCGGGTGTAAAGGGTATTTCTCAGCCGCTCGGTTTGAAAGCAGCACCCCTGTTTCTTTATTAACGAAAATTAAACCATGCGGACGGTTTTTTGTAAAGCGGCGTTTTTCGCATTTTCTGTCAAAAACGCTTGACAGCGATTCCGTCTTTCCGTATAGTTACAACTTCTGACGCGGGATGGAGCAGCATGGTAGCTCGTCGGGCTCATAACCCGAAGGTCGTAGGTTCGAATCCTGCTCCCGCAACCAAATATAAAAATCCCCTGCAATCGCAGGGGATTTTGCTTTATGCAGCATTTATTGCGGATGAATTGATGGAAAGGCCGTCTGAACCATTGGGTTTCAGACGGCCTTTTGCTGTCTTGCGGCGGGGTTTGGGTAAAAATACGACAGGCTTTTTTCAGACGGCCTCTTCCGATTTGGGCTTGTTGTCGTTGCGCAGGTGTTCTTTCAGGCGTTGCAATTCTTTTTTGTCCAACCATTTATTGCGCGAACGTTGCAACAGGATCACCAATGCGGCGATTTCGTTACGCATATTGGTGCTGAGCCAGAGGAAGCCTTGCCAGTCGTAATGCAGGCGGGCGGCCGGTTTGCTTAGTTCGGCATTGAGCGAAGTATCGATGCGGATGCGGCGGGCGTAGTGGCCTTTGATGAGGCGGACGGTCAGGCGCAGTTCGCGTTGGAGTTGGTTGAAATGGCGGTCGAGCAGGCGGATTTCGCTTTCGTTGAGCGTGGGCGCGCGCAGTTTGGCGGCGGTGGTCAGGAGCAGCTCGGTGGTGTTGACGATTTTGCGGTGGGCATGCTGCATGGCTTCCATCATATTGTTGCTGATGTGGCTTTCGCCGGATGTGGCGGCCAGATGGCTGCGGCTTTTGACCATGCGGGCGTTGATTTGGCGCATTTTAATCATGTTTTGTTCCAAACGCTCGCGCGTCATGCGCTTGCCGTTGCTGATTTCGGCAATCATTTTGGCGCAGTCGGTGAGGTTGTCGGCAAGCATGAAGCGCCACATGAGTGTGGAGCGCAGGGGCAGGAGTTTGGCGGCGGCAATGGCGATGGCGGCACCAATCAAAACGTTCATGGCACGCATCAGGCCGCTGTCGAGCCAGTGGTGGCTGCTGTCGCCGATGAGCATGCACATGGTCAAGCCGGCAAGCATGGCGACATAGCCGTTTTTGCCGACCGCAGACCAACCGGCCACTGCGCTGGCGGCACCGATAATCAGATAGAAGAAAACGCCGTCTTGCAAGTAATGCTGGTTCAACCATAAAACGGCCAAACCGACGCCCAAACCGATGGCCGTGCCGAGCATGCGTTCGACTGCTTTGGAGTAAATCGCGCCTTGGAATTGCAGCATGCCGAGGACGACAAAGACGGTCATGCCGATCCACTCGCCGTGTTGCAGGTGGAAGACTTTGGCCAAGAGGGTGGAAAACACGATCGCCAAGCCGAGGCGGAAGGCGTGGATATGGCGGCGATAGCGGTAGCGTTCGTAGGCGTTGAGCCAGCGTTCGGAAAAATGGAGGCGTTCGGATTGGGTAGGCATGTTGTAAGACGTATGGGTATGTGGGGATGTAAATTATAACTGATTGGTAAAGCAGATGAAATTTGAACTGTTCCCCAACGGTTTGAACTATTGCAGAATTTCTCTGCCGCAAGCGGATATAATGGCGGCTTTGAATCAGACAGGCGGTGAAGAAATGGCGACGGTTTTAAGCGCAGGCGTGGATGAAGCGGGGCGCGGCCCTTTGGTCGGCAGCGTATTTGCGGCGGCAGTGATTTTGCCGGAACATTTTGACCTGCCGGGTTTGACCGACTCAAAAAAACTGAGCGAAAAAAAGCGCGATATGTTGGCGCAGATGATTAAGGAACAGGCGGTTGCGTGGAGCATTGCCTTTGCCGACCCCGACGAAATCCTGCAACTGAACATCTTGCACGCAACCATGGCCGCGATGAAGCGCGCCATCGAGGGGCTGTCGGTCGTACCCGACAAAGTGTGGATAGACGGCAACCGCGTGCCGAAAGATTTGAATGTCCCTGCCGAAGCCGTGGTCAAAGGCGACAGCAAAATCATCGAAATCTCCGCCGCTTCGGTTTTGGCCAAAACCGCGCGCGACGCAGAAATGTATGAATTGGCAAAACGCTATCCGCAATACGGGTTTGACCGCCACAAAGGTTACGGCACGGCGCAACATTTGGCCGCATTGAAACAATACGGCGTCTTGCCGGAACACCGCCGCGATTTCGCACCGGTCAAAACCTTATTGGCACAAGGCAATCTGTTTGAAGAATGAAAGCACATTAAAAGGCCGTCTGAAAGATTTCAGACGGCCTTGTTTTTGGAAAAGTATTATTTCAACGCAGCCAAACACTCTTTAATCAACTCAGGGCCGCGATAAATCAAACCGCTGTACACCTGAACCGCACTGGCGCCCAAGCGGATTTTTTCTGCCGCGTCCTCGCCGTTCATAATGCCGCCGACGCCGATAATCGGCAGCTTGCCGTCAATGCGTTCTGCTAAAAGTTTCAACACCTGATTGCTTTTCTCACGCACGGGCAAACCGCTCAAACCGCCTTGTTCGCCTGCGAGCGGATGGCTGCCCAAGCTGGATTTGTCGATGGTCGTGTTGGTGGCGATGATGCCGTCCATTTCCACGGATTTAACCACATGGGCGATGTCGTCGATTTGCGCTTCGTCCAAATCCGGCGCGATTTTAACCGCCAGCGGCACATATTTGCCATGCGCGGCCGCCAGTTGCGCCTGTTTGTTTTTCAAGGCTTCCAACAATGCGCTCAACTCGTCGCCGCCTTGCAAGGCGCGCAGGTTTTTCGTATTGGGGGAGGAAATATTGACCGTGATGTAGCTCGCGTGGGCGTAGGCTTTTTCCAGGCAAATCAGATAATCGTCGGCCGCGTTTTCAATCGGTGTAACGGCATTTTTACCGATGTTGATGCCCAAAATGCCTTTAAAGCGGCTGTTTTCAATGTTGCGGATCATCGCATCGATGCCGTGGTTGTTGAAACCCATGCGGTTGATGATGCCTTGGTGTTCGGGAACGCGGAAAAGGCGCGGCTGCGGATTGCCCGGCTGCGGCTTGGGCGTTACCGTGCCGATTTCGACAAAGCCGAAACCCAAAGCGGCAAACGCATCGATGCACTCGCCGTTTTTGTCCAAACCTGCCGCCAAGCCGACTGGATTGGGCAGCTGCAAACCCATCAGCTCGGTTGGCCGGGTGTGGCTGTCCACCTTGGGCAGCAGGCCGAGTTTTTCGGCGGTACGCAAACTGTTGAGCGTGAAATGATGGGCCTTTTCAGCATCGAAACGGAACAGGATAGGACGGACGAGTGAATACATGGCGGCGGCTTTCTGAACGGTTGATGAATTTGGCGTTATTTTACCTGAAACCGTCAAACTGCCCCAAACGTCTGCATCGATATGATTTTATGGTTTGGCGTCAAATGAAAATAAATAGGGTTTTTGCGTGTAGTCGGATAGTTCATTAAAATGGTAAGAGAGAGGCTTTTCAGACGGCCTGATGGATGTATCAAAAGGCCGTCTGAAAAGTTTTGATTTGATTGTTTACCTGATACAGGAAGATTTTTATGAAACAGGCGGTTGATCCTTATGCGAGTTTCCGTGAGCTGACGCTGCGGGGGATAATTCTCGGCGCATTGATTACGGTGATTTTTACGGCATCCAATGTGTATTTGGGCTTGAAGGTGGGCTTGACTTTTGCGTCTTCGATTCCGGCTGCGGTGATTTCGATGGCGGTTTTGAAGTTTTTTAAAGGCAGTAATATTCTGGAAAATAATAGGGGCTGACGTAGATTAGCCCTAAATTCCACACCAATCCCGCAGAATTTTTAGTTGCCGGGACGGTGTGCCGAAGTT